>JAKBSX010000284.1 GCA_021844725.1 Actinomycetes bacterium
CAAGCTAGAACCATCTTGCCTATCAATATTGCCGCCGTAGACTTTAGGACCAAGAAACAGAGGAAGATTCTTTGATATAACAAATTAGCGTTAGCTCAGCCTAGGTTAATCGATCGCTTTGTCAAGTACGCGTTTCAAATAGGCGTTCCTTCGCTCGACGGCGAACAACCCACCAGGTTCTATCATCTTGCGGCCATTCTGGCCCAGTTGATTCCTCAAATCCACACTCTTGATGAGGACTCCGGTTCCTCTAACGACTTCGTCAACTATGCGTTCGTCCGTCATCCAAGAATTCCAGATTTGTCCAAATGCTGTTCGATTAGGGATGTAATAATTGTCGACAATCGCCTCGTACCCGCTTGGCATCTCACATACTACACCCCATTTTCCATCGCGAATGATTTCAGCATTTGCGTATGTATGCGTTGTGACCACTGGAAGCTCGTGATTCATGGCGTCTAGGAACGAACCCCACGGTGTATCCCTCATCGGCAATAGGAATATGTCTGCGGCCCACAACAAATCATCAAACTCTTGTTGCGAAATTGGATGATCGATAATAGTTACTCTGGGATCTTGTTCCAAAATGAGGCGGTACTTTAGCGGTAACTGAGACCGGACCGTCAAAGTAATGTTATCAAATTCTTTACGCAAATGCATGAATGCCTTCGTAACAATGTGCCCTCCCCTGTTGTAGAACCAGACATCGTTGAATCCGGCTTGGGTATAGTTGACGCTGCCGATGAAGATTATGTTTACATTATTCTTATTTCTGCGGCGCTTTTTTGGAACCAAGGGGATACCAAGAGGGACGTACTCCATCTTTGATTCGAACCTCGACGTATCGTACGCTGATTCCAAGGACCTCCGGGTGGCCTCGAAAAAGTAGATGATAGCCTTACAATCATCGCGAGCCAGTGTATTTTCGACTAAAGAGTGAGTAAAGGGCAAGTCATAAGGATGGCCGATGAGAGAAGATATTGCATCAAAGATTACGGGCATCCATGGTTCGTGTCTAAAATTTAGTAAACCGTTTGTCATCGTCAAGCTAGAACCATCAAACGGCGCATCGAAAAATGTTGCAAAGGATCCAAGGAGCTTGTCTGGCATTGTGAACGCTCGCATGATAGGTTTTGCCCAATTCTCTAGTAACTTTTTTTCACTTCTTCCTTGCACTAGGCGTCCAAAATAGTCCTTGTAAACGAATCTGTATCCTTCCGGCGAGGTATCTGCCCAGGTCCTAAAGTAGCTGTGGAGAAGCCCAAAACTCTTGAAATATACCACTTTCGAAGTCACGTTTCTTGCTACACCAGTTTTCTTCCGCGGCAAAGATGCTCCCTTACCGATTCAAGCGGAGGATCAAATAACCAAAGACGGAAAGGCGCCTCCAACCTACTCATAACCAAGTTCGCGAAGCCTTCTCCTTAGTTCCCGCTCCTCATTCCCAGATAGTCGCCCTCGCATAGAATCCTCCTTGACTGCTTGATTGGCTCTGACAAATTTTGCTATTCGGTCACGGAAGCGTCTGGCCAATTCCGGGTTGTTACCTGAGACATTCGTAGTTTCGGATGGGTCGCTTTTCAAATCGTACAACTCGACAATGTTCTTCCTTAGCACTCGATCAAAGGTCTCGATGTAGTGCCAGTCTTCCGTTCTGCAAGAGAATGAACTCCGGTTTGTATCAACTACGGACCCGATAATGCCCTGCTTGAAGTCCGCGAACCCTTGATTCGATTGGCGAACGGCAGTAGTTTCGTCTGCGAACAGGAGATTCTCAATCGTTGCCTGGATGGTCAAATGAGTAACAGGGGTATCAATTGTCTCACTTACAATGCCTGGCCCGGCTATCAAGAGAGGGACATGAATATCCGCATCATACAAATACCCATGGTCCACTAACCCATGTTCTCCAAGTAGCTCTCCATGGTCCGCCGTGAGTATCACCAACGTGTTTTGTAACCGCTGCTGGCGTTCTAAGCCTTGGAGCAACTCACCGATACAGTAGTCCACATACCTTATTGCACCATCGTAATAATTCACGATACGCGCAAGATCTTTGCGCGTTAGGCTTGATAGATGTGGATCTATGGATTGATAAACTCTCATGTTCGATCTGTACATTTTCCTGTAAATCCACACCATATAATATCGGTTACTCGGCTTTGGTTCAATGGCTCTTACGAATTCTGTCGGCGGAAGGTATGGCATATGTACATCCATATAATGGACCCAGGCGAGAAATGGGGCGTTGGCCTTACTAATCCATGAAAGAGCAAGCTTTGTCAGGTCAGCGCCCGCAACGCATGGTGGCTTCGCGGTAATCAACCTCAAGAATGGAGCGATGCCGCCGCCGGCAAATGTGTGTCTTCCATCAACGGCCCCTTTCAGGTCGTGGTAAAACATGTCGAAGTCGTCAGCATAACCGAAATGAGTCGAAAGAAAAGGATTCGAGTTGAAAGCACCGGTTACGTAACCAAGATTCTTAAGCGAATGCACGATGCTTATCCCACGTCTCAAACCTAAATCACTCTGTTGAACATTCGTGGGTGGGGGAACACCTGCCAACATAGTGGGAAATGCCTGCGGCGTTCCTCCGCCATGCGCATAGGCCCTTTTGTAATTCTTGCCCCGGCTTGCAAGCCTGTCAATGTTCGGGCTCGTCTCCCTCGAATATCCAAAGACCCCCAGATGGTCTGGCCGAAGCGAGTCGATTGTAATTAACAATACATTGGGTCGGTTCTGCTCTTGGTCTCCGATTATATCTTCAGTCATTTACGTCAATTCAGCCCCGAATTTAGGTTTGCAAGATTATGTATTATTGATACCCCCGGCACGGAAGGACCCTAGAACCAACAAGAACCCATCAGAATATACTACATTTGATGCTATGACTGTTCTGCCAATTGCCGAAGTGACGTTGCTAAGATATGTGTATCCAAAGAGATGGACATAAGTCGGTGTAAACAGCGAGCTAACAACAAGCACCGATCCATCGCCCGAATGTGAAAAGCTATCGGTTTCTTCCAAGATGAATCTGCTCTCTTGGGCAGGCGTTAGACCTCCGGTAGAAAATTCCAAAACCATTCTTGAGTTGAAACCGTAATTGAGCGTAACAACACTATTCCCAAAATACACAGTCCCACCACTCATATGGTTAATTAAGTAAGTACCAACGCCAACTTGCCAAGGATAATACGTAGAGATTTCTCCGACATCGGAGCTATAGGCAACGACCGTAGGCAAAGTAAGGACAAGGATAATTAAGACAATGAGTCCGACATATATACCGCGCCGATTGCTCAGAGCATAAAGCAGAGTGGCTCCAATGAACGGAGCAAAATACAACAGCATTCTATCCCAACCAGTACCAGCGGGATACGCGTCGAGAAACAGGAGGACTGTAGTTACCAAAAGGGCGGCGATGATGAATGCCGGAGGCACATTTCCATGAGGACGCAACAGTCTTAGCACAATCCAAGCAAGAATCCCGACGCCAAAGTAGACCACAAACCAAGCAGGTAGCAAGTAGCCTAGACGATAGGGCAGGGCAGCCACATTCGCAGACAAAAGGTGCACAAGGTAGTAACCAAGTGGCCGGCCGGCGCCTGCGGGCCCAAGGGGGTTGCTCGCCCCTATCAAGCTGAAGAGTCCGTTGGCCAATGCTCCAAGCTCGTTCCAAGAAACATATACGGACCATGCCGCATAGGACACCGCCACAAACCCTATCATTCGTGAGAACAAGACGCGGCCACGCTTCGAAATCATTGAAAAAGCAATGACCAAGATTACGACAAACGGAGTAACACTGTACGTAAGCGCGGAAGCAGTAAACAAGACGACGAACGGGACCTCATTGTGAACCACATTGCTTCGCATAGAAGACATACCCACCACGAGGACAATCAAGAGGAAAAAGAAAGCTACGCCATATTCGTATGGAGTGAACTGGGGTTGTTTAATGAGGTTCTCATCGGCGATGATAGACATCATTGCGACCGCCGCCGAGAGCTTGTGTGATTTCGAAAAGAAGTCAATAATCAGGAAAGAAAGCAAGCCCATGAGCGCCGAGAGCAGAGTATTCAACGATAAAATGACAGGAAGCAAGGAGGTACCAGACAAAAGTCCGAAGACGCTACCAATGAGGTAGACCGCTGGGTAAGATCCGTAACCAGTAAAAACCAAATGCCCACTTTGAAGAACTGATGATGTCAGAGCTGCGGAAGTTATGGTATCCCTTGCGCCGTATAAGATGGGTTGGTTAATTGAGATACTGTCTGGTGCTTTCATTTGCCACAAGTTTACCGTGAGTATTGAGAACATAATCACTAGCAGAGCTGCAACTGTCCTTCTTTCGCCCTGCCGAAACCAAAGAAAGCCAATACCAAAGAGTGAAAACAAGTAAGGTAACAGGAAGGAAGGGTCCTCGAATAGAATAAAGGAGCTGAAACCCGGCCTTGTTAGGGCACTCGGAAGTGCGCGCATCAGCGATATCAACATTGAGATGGAGATTGTGAGAACCAACAGCTTATCTATAGCACAAAATCTCAATCGAGGTTCACCAAGGCGGAAACTCGCTTCTGAACCGTTGGGATTAGACATGGTTGACCTACCCGTCTCTATCTATGTGCAATCCGACGTTCGCGTGATTCAACGCCACAGCGGTGTTTCGAGCTAGAACGATCATGGTCCTGGAGACTTCTGGTTTTCCATTAATCCGGAACATTTCTTTCGCCTGTGGCATTAGTTGGACGAGGCGCATCAATAGGTAGTAGGGCAAGGGTAACAATGCAAGGGCCCCTGGTCCTTGGCCAAAAGACGATATCGATTCGAATCGTGAATCGAGTATCTCCTTAAATTCGAACCACGATAGTTCCTTTACGTGATACGGATTATGGCGGAAGAAACGAGTGTAAGCTCTATTGGGCGTTGAAATAACGAGGAAACCACCCGGCCGGAGGGATCCACTCACCTGCTCCAAAAGTTCCTGCTGCCGCGCAACATGTTCGATGACTTCGAACATTGTTACCATATCGAATTCTGATCGGACCTCCCGAAGATACTCGGCCGCACCCACTGCATCGAAGGAAAGATTCGGTCGTTGATATCTCGCAGTTGCGTAGCTAATTGCCTCAGTATCTTCGTCAATGCCGAATACGTGACGCGCTG
>JAKBSX010000285.1 GCA_021844725.1 Actinomycetes bacterium
CTGGAACCCAAACATCCAAAAGGTAAGGGCGATAAGTGGTCGAAGGATTCAGGTACCCCAGCAGCTCATCCAAATGCTAGATTTACCGTGTCGGCGGCCCGTTCCCCCTTTATAGCGCCTGAATGGCAGGATCCCAATGGAGTTCCGATCTCAGCGATCTTATTTGGAGGGCGAAGGGCATCACTGATCCCTCTGGTAACTGAGGCCAAGTCATGGGATCATGGCGTTTTCCTCGGATCGGTGATTGCCTCTGAAACTACGGCTGCTGCCGAGGGCAAGGTCGGTAATTTGAGGCGTGACCCATTTGCAATGCTTCCATTTTGCGGTTACAACATGGCCGATTACTTTGCCCACTGGCTTTCGATGGGAGCAAAGGCCGATCCATCCAAGCTGCCTAAGATATTCCTTGTCAATTGGTTCCGTAAAAATGAGCAAGGAAAGTTTATGTGGCCAGGATATGGCGAAAATTCTCGAGTTTTAGCCTGGATCGTGGCCAGACTGGAAGGAAGGGTTGAAGCACAGGAGACTCCGCTTGGCCTAACTCCTTTCCCGGGTGATATTGAATCCGAAGGTCTTGATTTGAGTGATGGAGATTTAGCTAAACTGTTTTCGGTCAGCATCGCTGAACTTCGAGATGAGGCTGAAGATATAAGCCGTCATTACCAGCAATTCGGTGAAGACCTTCCTAAAGAGTTATCTAACCAACTCGAGCTTTTGAAATCGGCTACTTCTTAGTGATACGTCCAAGTAGTTTCGCTTGTTTGTCTGGCAGTCACCCCGGCGTTAGACGGGGTGACTGCCCTAATTGCTCAATGTGCAACATGACGAGGTACACCCCTTCAGGCTTATTGAGTTGGTCAGCGTGGTTGGCTTTTTATCAGGCTTGAGCAATTCAAGAGTTAAATCGACGATCATGTCGATGAATTGTGGGGAACTGGACGGGGTGGCCACCCGATGCATTGAAATTCCAACTTCCCGGGCAGTTTCGGCTGCAAGTATATCCAGGTCGTAGATAACTTCAAGGTGATCGGATATGAATCCAATTGGTGCCACGATCACTTCTTTGATGCCTTTTGAAGCTAACTCTCTAATATGGCTGGATATGTCAGGTTCCAGCCAAGGCTGGCTGGGAGGTCCCGAGCGTGACTGAAATACCAATGAATGGCGTGGAGTAAATCCAGACACCGACGCTATTCCCTCGATTACAAGCTCCATGGCTTCGTTTAGCTGACTCAGGTACGGAGAGTTCATAGACATAGCTACAGGTATTGAATGTGCCGTGAAGATAAATTCGGCCTTCAGTGGATCATTCAACTTGCCAAGTTCGGTAACCGAAGCGTCGATGAAAGGATTAATGAAACCGGGATGGGAGTAGTAATGCCTTATCTTGGTGACGCTGGGATGCTCCGGTCCCAAGGCATTTTGAGCGTTTACTATATCCAGTTTGTACTGCTTGCAGCTTGAAAATGATCCATAAGCAGACGTCACGAATGTCATAGCATTTTTTATACCGTCTGTTTTCATCTGAGACAGAGTGTCAGAAATGTATGGTTCGAAATTACGATTGCCGAAATAGATGGGCAGATCAATTTCGGCCGCTTTGAATGCCTTTGTTAAGCGTTCGATGATATCCAGATTTATCTGGTTAATTGGGCTTTTGCCATCAAACATGTAATACTGTTCTGCAACCGTCTGCAACCGTTGTATAGGTATGTTCCTACCTCGGGTGACATTTTCCAGAAACGGTATTACGTCGGATCTTTTATTTGGGCCGCCAAATGATTGGAATATAAAGGCATCGAAAGGCAATCGAAGCCTCTAGCGGGTGGCCTTTTGCACTTTGCCAACTTTGATGCAAGAGGTACAGACGTTGAGTTTCTTTGGGGTTGACCCAACCATCGCCCTTACCTTTTGGATGTTTGGGTTCCAGCGCCTTTTGGTGCGCCGATGCGAGTGGCTGATTGTCATGCCAAAGGATGGCCCTTTGCCGCATATGTCACATACCGATGCCACGTTATTACACCTCTTGTCTAGACGCCTACAAAATTTTCTTGATTAATTCTAGGTTGAATCGCATAAAATGCGTTCAATTGCGATCCCTTATACTAGCATTTGCGCCGATGGATCATGCTATGGAAATTTCAGCCACCTTGTTGAATCGGATAGTACGTAGATACGTGGAGCTACTGGGTGAGTTCAAGGAACCAATCAATAGGCTCAATGTATATCCTGTTCCCGATGGGGATACCGGGTCAAACCTCTATCTGACTTTAGTTTCAGTGCTCAAAGAGTTGGACTCCACTGCGGAAGCCGGCACCGATTTATCAATATGTTGCAAGGCAATTTCCAAGGGTGCGCTTATGGGGGCGCGTGGGAACTCTGGTGTGATATTCTCGCAAATAGCGCGAGGTTTTGCAGAAGGTGTGGCAGAGTCTGCGGCAGTTGATGATTCGATTACAAAGGCAATATGCAATGGGCTAGTAAAAGCATCCAAATTGGCAGATGCCGCCGTGTTGCGGCCAGTGGAGGGAACTATCCTAAGCGTTGCCCGTAAGACAGCAGAAGCCGCTTCTAACCTGACTGAAACTAATTACCAGGATGCCATCGATGACCTGCGCCGGGTTGCCTCTGACTCACTGTTAGACACGCCGAACCAACTTCGCATACTTGCCCAGGCAAATGTTGTAGATGCCGGAGGTGCTGGATTTGTTCTATTTATCGATGCAATTGCTCAGGTTTTGAATGAGAGCACTCAACCGGTTGAATATCCCTGGTTTGGTTCCACTCCGGTTGAGTCTACCAATGAAGACCCATCAGATGGCGGTAAAAGTCAAGAATATCGTGACATTTCTGATTTGAAGTACGAGGTGATGTTTCTCCTTGAAGCTAGCGAACAGGCTGTGGCTGGCTTTAGGGAAGTTTGGGCTGGCATTGGCGATTCTATAGTTATTGTCGGTCAGGATGCGCTCTGGAATTGCCACATTCATACAGACGATATTGGCGCAGCTATAGAGGCGGCTATTGAAGCAGGTAAACCAAAGAATATCCGGGTGACCGATTTATCTGAGCAGGTGGCCGAGGAGGGGTGGGTTACTAATGCCCATGGATCCGGCGCCCCCGATCCATTTGGGGCCCCGGAAATCAATCACAAAACCGGGGTTATTGCTATAGCCAATGGGGGCGGCGTGGGAAGAATATTCAGATCGATGGGTGTGAACCGAATTGTATTTGGCGGACAGTCGATGAATCCCTCTACGGCTGAAATTCTGGCGGCTGTCGATGAATTGCATGTCGATCAGGTTATTGTGTTGCCCAATAATTCCAATATCATACCGGTTGCCAAAATGGCTGCTGATATGAGCGATCGTGATGTGAAGGTTCTGCCCACCAAAGGTGTAATAGAGGGTTTTTCAGCGCTACTTGAATTTGACCCTGCCGCGACCGCTGAACAGAATTATCCGGCAATGCTCAGAAGTGCTGAAAAGGTAGCGGCTGGGGAAATAACCCAGGCGGTACGTAATTCCTCTTGGGTGAATGGAAAAATTGCAAAGGGAGACTATTTGGGGATTAGCCGAGATGGCATAGTTGCTGTGGAAAAAGATATTTTACATACACTAAAGAAACTCCTTTTGCGGCTTATCACAACTGAATCTGAGCTTGTAACTCTTATCGAGGGCGAGGGGAGCGGAGTCGGTATTACCAGGGAGATAACCCAATGGTTGTCCGCCGACTATCCCAACCTCGAAATAGAGATCCATCATGGTGGTCAGCCTCTTTATCCGTATTTGGTGGGTGTTGAATAAGCCAGGAAAGGTTAAAGTTCCTTGAGTCAAATTTGGGAGTTTGAATTCGGCTCCAGAATTATGAAGTTCGCGCGTATCCTTTTTGGATAGTATGTTGGATTCGAGTGATATAAAAAGTAGGAGTCGCAGCCATCAGGGATCTTCTATCTTTGGCATCGATACCGGTTTCACGTCTAAAGGGTGTCGGAGAGAAAAAAACTAAAGCATTGTCCGAGATCGGTATCGAAACCGTCTTTGACATCTTGACCTATTACCCGCGACGATACGTTGACAGGACTCGGCAGGTGGCTCTTTCGCAACTTGCGGTGGGAGAGGAAGCTTTAGTTTTAGCCAGGGTTCGTAGATGTCAGCTTCGACGAACCAGAAATGGTCGGACTTTAGTTGAGGTCGATGCTTTTGATGGTACTGGCTATCTTCACGTGGTGTTTTTCAATCAGCCATGGAGATCCAAACAGTTGCAGGAAGGGACTGAAGCTGCATTTTTTGGTAAGTTAGAGCGCTTTCGGAATATCGAACAGATGTCAAATCCCATTGTAGATCTAATCGGTGACCGGACAGGACGGATAGTCCCTATTTACCCTCAGTCGGAGAAGGCGGGCATTCCTACCTGGGAGATAGCTAAATATGTTGACGATGCTCTGTCCCGAGCTGGTGATATTTTCGATCCAATCCCAGAAGATTTTTTAGATAAACTGGATCTGATTGACAGAAACAGTGCTATTCACCTGATCCATAAGCCTTCATCTTTGACTGAAATGGCAGCAGCGCGAAAGAGGCTTGCTTTTGATGAGTTATTAAGACTTCAGCTTATGCTGGTCCAGTCAAAAGTTGAGACTGCGCTTTCTTCCAAAGGGATTTCTCATGATGTGATCCCGATCTTCGGTAATCAAACCCACACCTCCCGACTTAATTCCGGTCTATTCCAGCCACCAGAACCCCAGACCGCTAGAAATGGCACGGATCTTGTACAAAGGTTTTTTGCGTCTCTTCCATTTGATCTGACCAATGCGCAGAAGCGTGCTCTCGATGAGATTGCCAACGATATGAGGTCTCCTATCCCCATGCATCGGCTTTTGCAAGGGGATGTTGGCTCTGGAAAAACTCTGGTGGCGCTGGGCATGTTGCTGATGGCAGTGCAAGGTGGATATCAGGGGGCTTTGATGGCTCCGACTGAAGTTCTAGCAGAGCAGCACATGCTGGCTCTTACCCGATTACTAAAGGGTTTTAAAGCACCTGGATCAAGTGATTTGGGGTTGTTCGCCGGTGAAGAGCGCGAGTTGAGAGTTGAACTGTTGACAGGCAAGGTGCCAGCGGCGCGCCGTAAAAAGTTACTCGATGATTTGTACTCAGGAGCGATAGA
>JAKBSX010000286.1 GCA_021844725.1 Actinomycetes bacterium
TCTCTCCATAAGACCTCGACATGGGAAGCTTGAGCCTCGTAAAATACTACGAAGGCGTGAAGAGACACGGCACCACCTATCCTGACATGCCCTGGGAGCCAAAGGAGTCGTTCAGGGCTGTCGCAGATTATTATTCCAAATAAAGTGCCATAAATTGGTAAAGTCACAATTTCCAGTTCGCGTTACCAGAGAGACAAAAATCGGCGCCGTCTTTTGGATCTTGACGCTCGAATTCTTCATGGGGGAAGCTATCGCAGAGACAGCGTGGAAGGGCCCTCCCGCATACAGTCTTCTTAGTGGTGCGATTAGTGATCTGGGAGTCACAGTATGTGGGACTGTGAATGTTGGGGGAGTTTCTGGGTACTACTGCTCTCCGCTTCACAATGTCATGAATGCATCGTTTATTCTCGCAGGAGCGTTCATCTTGCTTGGATTGTATCTGACTAGATCTGCATTCTCTTGGAACAAATCTATGAATGCGGGAGCTACTCTCTTTGCGATCGCTGGAATTGGAAAGATCACAGTGGGACTAAACCCTGCAAACTTGAATTTCACATTTCACTTTCTCGGAGCTCTTGGCATTCCGCTCGCGGGCGTGGGTATGATTTTCATGGGAAGATCTATTCGTGGAAGTGTGAATTGGCTAAGCAACTTGGGCCAGACTCTTGGCTCCGTCGGATTCATTGGATTTATCCTCTTTCTGTTTACGAGTCAATCCGGCATAGGAGGTCTTATGGAGAGAATCGCAGACTATCCGATGTTCGTATGGATGATCGTACTGGGATTACTACTCATCGAGTCCAATGGAAAACTGAAGAACGATAGAATTACTGAAAATAAAGAGGCAGGGAATTTTTCTTTGTAGTACATTTGTTGTTTTGTTTAATCCACATTTGTAACAGTCAATGTCGGTTCGAGTCTGTTTAGACTCCGGCCATTTCAGATCTCTTAACTGGATTATCTCGGGATTCTGATATCGGGATGCGAATAAGACGCAGGTCTCTGGGATCTTTCTTTCTTCAAGCCCAAAATTGCGATTCCGATGTGAACTCGGATCTTTACACTAACAGTGGAGATTGGCAAAAGGAGAGACAGAAGCATCTTGGGTTAAAATTCGTATCGAAGCAAGCGGATCGTATTCTTGAAATTCGGAACTAGGTTTACAATCCAAAAGCTCAAACGTACTTTCATCGGGAGTCTTGCGACATATTTCGATCCAAAGAGGCTGAAAGCATCTATTCTCTTAAGTTTAGGATCGAGTGCATCCACGTTCTGAATATTATCAACTGCCCACTTGTGCTCAGCGCCCATAGTATCCTTGAGTCTCTTTCTTCCTCTCTCTACGGCGGCTGAGCTCATTACATCAAAAACGATTTGCCCAGAATGAAAATAATCTGTTATTCGGTTGAAGAGAATACAAACCTCATCTTTCGTGATATACTCCAGGACCCCATCTGCAACCACAATTGCTGGTCTATTCTTCGGGATCTTCTCCATCCAGCCCGGTTCAGTCATTGAAGATTCAATCATATGATAACCGCCTCCAACTGAAAAGAACTTTCTTCGTTCCTTCATAACTTCTGGGAAATCAAGATCAAACCAGTCAACAGTCGGAGGAGGTTTAATCCTTGCCACTCTTGGGTCTAGACCGCACCCAAGATTCAAGACAATCGCATTCGGATTTGACCTTATGAATTCGTTCACCCATTCATCATATTGCTTAGCTCTTACTACAAGGACATTTTTACTTCCGAAACCTTCGGCTCGTTCGACATCAAAGTCTAATGATCGAAAGATCTCGTCTGCTTTCTTGTCATGGAGAATGGAATGTTTGGATCGGCTGTCGAGGGCTTTGGCATAAAGAGTGATCAGGAGAGTTTGCTGAGCTCCCGAGAGGTTGATTTTGTTAACATTTGTCGAATCGGACATTGTATAATCATTTGGCGAGTGACTTATTCAAGACTTTAGGAGACAAACGTCCTTGAGGTATCGAATCTGCTCAGACTCGTGTCCTACTGGATCCAATTGATGGATATTTCGGGATCCTGGTTTCGCACTGCGAAGATACGCGACTGTAGGAATATGTAGCAATTGCACATGATTCTGGAAAGAATCCATGGGACAGTACGGTTATTGTAACAACCTTCTGATCTGATTCTCATGATGTGCTATCCTGATCCTAGTAACAACTCCTCCTCTTCCCCGCTCCCCAGGAAAAGAGCGTATTTCGATCAGTCCGTGCTCCTTTAGTTCAAGAAAGACTGCGCCCATGCCGCCTTTCACTTTTCCATATGCTGTCGATGGGGCTATGCCGATGTCATTCGATATCTGAGACATCGTTCTCCAGCCGCACTTATCCTCGTGCAGTTTTTGGATTGCGTGATCACTCTTGAATGCATCAACCAAGTAGTCGAATAACTCTCTCCCTTTCTTGTTCTTGAACTGTAGCCTGAAGTTGAAATGTTCGTTTGCAGACTCGGGTATGATTATCTCTTGCGGAGAAGTTTCAGTGCTCCAAAGTTTTCCTGCTTGATCTGAATAATACACCTTCGGTCTAAATTCTAGATTATCTTGCGGTTCCTTGAGTGTAATCGTGTAAGAAAAATGATCCATTTCAAGGGGAACTAGCCTCTTACCTTCTAGATCTATCGATCCGCCCTGATCAAGCGAGTACGCCTTATCCATTTTATCATTCGAATCAAACGGAGCAGCTCCGCGAGGTAACAGGCCTTCGATCCTATGAACTGTTGCAGGCTCTTTTCCCGTGTTTATTACGTGCACAATCACTCTGAGCTTGGGATCTCTCGATACGTCATGAGTTTGTATTCCAGGGTCGTCCTCAAAGCTAAATGAGACCTGCACGTTTGGACGCTTGAGCTCTTCCATGCCAGCAGCCAGCTCATTAGATAATTTGGGCGGCAGAAACGTCGGAATATTTGGGGCGACATTCGGCTTACTGAGCATTTTCACAAGCGAAAGTGCAAAGTCCTTTTCGCCTTTCACTTTGTTCAGTGCTACGAGCACTTCGTTCTTCCTTCCTCGGTAGCCAGAGCGCTCGAAAATTTCAGCCGATTGCCTTAGTATTTCCTCAGCTAGTAAATAATTCCTAACTCTCGCCTTTGGGTCCATCTCAGCAGGTGCCCTAGCAATGTACGCGTAAGCGTCAAGCATCCTCTCCGTCGCTGTAAGCCAATCCGAAGCTTCCAAAACTCCTGCGCTAGTGTAGCAGTTGGAGGCCTCCACCAGATAGGATTTGGTCCTCCTGTAATCCTCGAGATCCAAGCTCTTTCTGAATTTCAAACCTAACGCCATAGCACGACAATAGTTTTCATTCGCTCGGGATAGGAGAGATCCTTTTTGTTTTGTCGCGGTGCTGTTCGCCTTGGAGAAAAGAGTAGATGCTTCATCAAAGAGTTGCGCGGAACTTGCCATCTCTGCTTCTTCCATCTTTTGCCAAGCTATGCATGAATTTACGAGGGCCTCTATCTCTTTGACATCGGAACCTCTCCGCTCTCCTTCTTGTGCCGCCACACTATCTTCTTTGAGTTTCGTCAGGATCTCGACGCTTTTGGAGTATTTCGAGGCGCTCTGGCCTAGGTCACCCCACTTGTGAGCGTGGCGCGCCTCTTCCATTAATTTCCTCGCTACGCAATAATTTGCTTCCATAGAATCAGATCTCGAAAGCGATGAAAATTCAGTATGTCCTTTCTCGTTTAGGTCGTTTGCAGTTGTTGTTTTTTCATCCTCTAACCGAGAAGTTTCAAAGGCGAGCTCCGCTTCGCCAAACGCATCTATCGCCCTGTCTTCTTGCGAAAGTGCGCTGTACGCTTCAGCAGCTTCGAGTTTAGAAATTGCAAGATAGTGTGGAGAAAGGTAACTCCACGAATGTGTCGTGGATAGAAGCTTTGAAGCATCTAGGTAAAGAGCACTCGCTGCTTGGTACTCCTCGTTCTCGTGACTGCCCCTTGCCTTTTCAATTTTGGACAAAGCGATCATGTATCTTGAGTATTCTTCATAGTAAGCGCTGAACGCTGGGACTCTTTGCGCAGCCGAAGTGAAGCGCTTTGACGCAAGTTCGCAGTACAAAGAAGCTTTTGCGTGATCTAAGAGGATTGAATGAGTTGTAGCTATCTCCCAGAGCGTTTCGGCCGTTCTGCTTGGAAGCTCAGCATTCTCGTAGATCTTCCTTGCTTCTTCCAACCCAGCGAGTCTCTTGTGAAGCAACTCCCTCTCTCCTTTGATCTTGTAGAGTGACATTAAGATAGAACTGTGAAGTTCGAAGGAGGACGCGATTCGCAGCGTGGCGGACGAACCAAATTCTTGCTCGGGCCTCATCTTCGGCAGAAGTGCAAGTGCTCTCGTAGAAGCGCCAACTGCTTCATCCAATAGCTTCTTCTTCTCAGCCTTAGACTCTTCGAGCAAAGAGAGTTTAGATGCAATTGAAGCAAGCTCCGAGAGGAATACTCCTTGGTCCCATGCATAATATGGTTCGACTTTGTCACAAATGCTAATCCCTGACCTTACGGCCGACAAACTCTGCCTCAGCAGGCTACGTGAAACCTCTGCACGTTGCTGCCCTCCACTTTCGATCTCTGCTAACAATCGCGCGCTCTGGGCTATTGCAAGATCCATGTATCTAACTCTAGAATAACCTTGATACTTTGATCTGGCCCGCTTCGCAACTTCAAGCGCCTCGTTGAGCATCGATTTCTTTTCATTGCTGTCCCTTTCGAACCCAGAAGCTATGAGCAAGCCGGATATTAGCATCCAGTGGTAGATTACAAGCCACGACCAATGCACTCCCATGGGCGTCGTAATTTCGTATCTATGGTCGAGCTCGGTGTGGAGTGACCTAATTTCTCTCAGCATCTCTCTGATCTCGTGCGGCTTGTCTTGCTCAAACATTCTCCAGCGGATCGCAAAGGAGAGCGCGCCGCAAGCTCCAGCTATGGCGACATTATCTCCGCTCTTCCTCAATTCAGGAAGAAGTCGCCTTGCAATCTCTTCCATCCTTTTCAATCGATACGTAGACCGGTGATACGAATACAGTTGCTCCTCCAGTGCGAGTAATGGATCGTCGCAATTCCCTACGAGCTTGTCGGAGGCGGTCCAGCATTCCTTTTTTCTTCTCGAAAGCTCATCTCTCCGTTTGCAGGATCG
>JAKBSX010000287.1 GCA_021844725.1 Actinomycetes bacterium
ATAAGGTGAACGCGGGCTTCAAGCGAGCTGGGGGTTCCCGCATCAACTTCCGCTACCAGAGAGAGCTAACCGATGCAGATTTGCAGCCAAGCCAGTTTTTCAAGTTCATGGGTCGGGTTGTGGATGTAAGCGGAATCGAAACCCAATTGGATGTAAAGAAAATGCCCGCCGCCGACCAGAGCGCCATTGATAACCACACCGTCATCAACGGTATGACCTACGAAATGGTTCTACTGAGCTTTGGCGACCCGGAACAGAAAAAAGTAGAAGACAGCTCCGGCAGCACTTTCAAGGAAACCTGGTATTACCTGAAGGCTGGCCACCGCTGGATTCTGCACTTTGAAAACGGAAAAGTGGCGCAAATTCAGACGTTCTGAATCGACTTTGATCAGAATACATTAACGAGTAGCAGGCAGATGATTCATAGTTTCGCTGTTTTTGTTATCAGCAATAACAGTCAAGCTGAATGCTATGAAAGCCTTGGAAACTTAATTTCCCCTTGAAAAGCGTCTTTCATCATCAAGGAAACAGGCTTCGCCGGGCTGTCGAGAAGGAGCAACCAGAAAATGCGATCAAACATAAGAGTCGCCAACCTACTGTTGATGATGAGCTTATTTCTATGCTTTAGCGGTTGTGGTGGAGGGAGCGGAACCATTGTTCAGCCCACCGTATCGTCCATTGCGATTAGTCCAACCGACGTAAATGTTGGTCAAAAACAACAGTTAGTTGCAACCGCAACCTATAGCAACGGGTCGAGCCAACCCATAACTCCTGGGACATGGTCCTCATCGAACCCTCAGGCATTGACTGTTTCCTCCACCGGCATAGCTACAGGAGTCGCATACGGACAATCGACTGTTTCCGCAAGCTACTCAGGGGTCGCCGGAAATGCTGTCCTTAAAGTTCATGGTGGTGCCTTGAGTATTACGGTCACTGGGTCGGTAACCGGTACAGTTACCATAACAGGACCGGGCGGCTTTACGGCAAGCATTTCTACCAGTCAAACCCTGCAAGTCCCTCCAGGGGCCTATACGATCACGGGGAACCCGGCTGCTAGTGGAAATAGCAAATATTGGCCCTCTATTCAATCTCAAGCAATAACGGTTCCCGATGGCGGTTCAGCATCCGCAACGGTCGATTACTCGACGATCATTCCGAACACAACCAAGGTTCTCGATGCCGCTGGTATTAACAGCCTTGTGGTCTCGTCGAATGGTTCTACGATCACAATGTCCTCAGCAAGTGCTGTGGCAGCCTCCCTGAGCGTGGGGGATGTGCTCGCTATCGCCCCGTGCCCTGCCGCACCGTCGGGCCTTCTGTTCAAAATCCTTGCTGTTAGTTCTAGTGGTGGGACCATCACTGCCTCTGTGCAAAGGGCTGCTTTAACGGATGCAATAGAACAGGCAACGTTTAATTTCACCCAGGCAATTGGGCCACAGAACCTAACCGCAGACAGCAAGAAGCTATTGCTTAGTAGCCAGCCGTTCCGTGTGGCCCATGCTTTAGCCAACCCCCATGCCAGCGCAGGAGCTTGTGCCAGCAATTCTAATACAATTCAATTGCCCTACTCTGTCGTATTGGTGCAAAATACAGCAGGAACATTGTCGCTGACTGGTGAAGATGACGTGTGCGCATCCCTGCAACTTGATTTTCAAATTGGCAACTTCAAATTAGAGTCTCTCGATGCGAACGTAAATGGCGGGATTCACACCTCCATAGGCTTATCCGATACTGTGAACGGCAGTGTCAGTGGGTCACAGGATTTACCCTCCCTTAAAGGGAACACCATTACGGTACTGATAGGGGATGTGCCAATTGGCTTGACCCCAACATTGACTCCTTTCGTAGGGGCAAGTGGGAGCGCGAACGCAACAGTTTCTACCGGAGTCTCTACGGACACTACAATGACTCTTGGAGTAACGTATGCCAACGGCATATGGACTCCAGTGGACACCACTGTTTCGCCCACCGCTTTGTCGAGTGCTACGTCTGCGGATGGAAACGCCAGCATCAAAGGCTTGGCGGGATTAAAAGATGGGATTAGTATCGACTCAGTGCTGCTACCAGGAGTGAAAGCCGATGTAAGTCTGAGCGCTGATGGGTACCTGCAGCTTACCTCAGCCTTGAACCAGAATCCATGCTGGAGCTTGGTTGGCGGGCTAGAACTGAACGGTATCGAGTTGGCCGCCTCCTTTTTTGATAGGACTCTGGCAGATTACTCGTTCGGGTCCCTGAATCTGTACACAACAAATGTGGGTCAAGCTACCGGACCATGCTATACCGTAACGGTAACTCCCGCAAATTCGATCCTCGCAGTCGGTCAAACTGTCCAACTTACGGCAAACGAAGTGGATGTGCTGGGTAATCCCATTGCGGCACAATTTCAATGGGCATCATCCGATCAGACCGTTGCAACGGTGGATCAAAGTGGCCTCGTAACAGACGTCAGCCCTGGGGCAGCGACGATTAGCGCAACCGATACTAATACGACAGCAGTGGGCGTCGCGACCGTGAACGCGAGTGGAGCACCAACGTATTTCTTAACTGGTAACTGGTCGGGAACTGCAACAGACGTAGATAGTGGACTGACTTCCACTGATAGCGTCGGCGCCTCGATCGATCAAACGCCTACATCCTTCACGGTAACGTTCACCTATCTCAGCGTCGCGAGTGTGCCCATTACCTACACAATTTATGGTCAGATTAACGGTAGCAATGTCAGCTTTATAATCGCGTCGAGCGGCCCGTATAACTCGTATATCGGTGACAAAGGCACAGCTACCATCAGCTCGGATGGTTTGCAAGTGACAGGAAGCGGCTTGGATGCAAACGGCACGATGCAGAGCGGCACGATGACGTGGGATGGGAATATGAAGCTGACCGGAGTCACCATCTTTCCCGCATCTGGCGGCACTTGGAGCGGTAATGTCACAACGGATGGGCAGCACTTAACTGGCGGAGCAACTAATCCAAATGGGGACACTGTCACCTGGGACTTGACACGACAATGAGGGGGATATCGAATCTTGGATGGTCAAGAGGGCGGCTGGTGTTTATCGGCGCCTTTCTACTGTCACTCTTGAACAACATCTATGCCGCGCCAGTGTCTTTTCGGCGCGCAGTCGAGCTAGCTGCGGCCAAAAGCTCCGTAGGAGTTATTCCTGAGACAAATCTGGGGCAGTCGGGCCAAGCATGTGTTTCCTCCATTGCTCCGCTCGTTTCTCAGATTGTCCTTGACTCCGTTGTTGATTATTCGCCCGGATTGCAAATGTATTTAGTTGACGCTGACTCTATGAGTAACCAGCAAGTGCTTAATGAGCTTGCGCTGAGACCTCTTCAACAAGGTGCTCATCAGAAATGTCAAACTGAAGAGTCTGTAGTGTCGAGTATGCACCGTTCCGTAACTCTGATCGCTGCTATCGAATACGTTCAGCTAAGCTGGGTGAGTTTACAGCTTAAAGTGCTGAAACAGGAGCACGAAACGGCAGTCCGGATGGTAGCAATAGAGAAGATGCGCGTCGTGGTCGGAGTCGATGAGGATGTCTCGCTGATTCGAGCGAGGCTTTTGGAAGCACAGAGTCGCGCCCGAGTCGCGGTTCTGGAAAGTGAAGAGCTAGAACTGCGCGAGGATTTATCCTACCTCACGGGGTTGCCCGACGACCAGATCGAGACCATCCCCGGATCGGTCCCCCCCTTGCGAGTGGAGGCAGGGACGAGTGCGAGTGGCCAGACCATCCAGCCGCATTGCTATATCGTGATTGCTAAACTGCAAGCGTCAGTGAAAGAACTTGCTGCCGCGCGAGACGCCGCGCAACTGACTTATCTCCTGGTAGAGCGCGATGCAATTAGGACAGCCGGTTTGGGGAAGGCTACATTGCGCAAGGAGCTTGCCAGCCAAGTCGGTGCGGACGAGAAATTCGTTGCACTGCTCGATGCCACTTGTGAATTACAAATGGCTCAATTTGAACTACTGGATAGTATCGGCAAGTTTGAAAACTGGGCAGTATCAGTAGAAAACGATAAGCCCGCATTGTTGCAAAGGCATTCTGACGACAAAAGCATTCCTATGACACACACAAGGAAGTCCGGCACTTCCTTGTTAGACATCGCGGTCGCTCAAGCATCTGTCAAAACAATATTACTTTTGCCGTACGACGAAACCTTAAAGGTTCGCGAATGTCGACAACTTGCAGCAGTTGCCATTGGTAGTGACCGCCGTGGGAAGGATGCTACCTCAGTAGTGAGGTGGTCTTCGTCGAACGAGTCGGTTGCAATTGTATCCACGTCAGGTCTCATTACAGGACTGAGACCTGGCCATGTCGTAATCTCCGCGACTCTAGCTGGAGTGTCGCAGTTTATTCCCATTACGGTCGGCGAGGAAGAGCCTATTCTCAAAAAATAGAAGCATGATATCTGCTCCTCTTTTTCTCACCATCAATAGCAATGCCTAGCGGGTGGTTACTGGCCCTGGCATATCCCTTCAAAAGCGCTCCCGTGCATCGTCAGGCGATCAATTCAAGACCCTTTTTTTCGACCAGCGAGAGGAGTTTGAGGGAAGTTCCTTGCGGATGCTTTTCGCCACGCTCCCATTTGCTGATTAAGCTCGGTGTCACATTCAGGTAGGCCGCAAAGACCGTTTGACTCGCTTTCTCGCGTGTCCGCAGGGCACGAATCTTCTTCGGAGTCATCTCCTGAATCGGAGTGAGACACAGCACATCGAACTTGCGCATGGTCTTCCGATCCATGCCACCGACCTTGTACAGGTCAGTCGCCGTTTCATGAATCGCGCCCATTACATCGCTACGATACTTTTTAGGCATTACTCGTCCTCCTCTGGTTCGAGTATTTCAATCAGCGCCCCATCCGCCAGCCGTTTAGCTATCTCACTGTCGCTGTAGCCAAGCAGCACATTTGCCAGTTCCCGAAAGGCTTCCAGTTCATTCGTCTTAATGTTGCCAAGGTCCTTTTTCTCAAATCCGTAAACGAAGATAGCCCGTCCCTGGAACCGGAAGAGGATGATCGAACGAGAGCCGCCAGATTTCCCCTCGCCAGCGCGCGCAATACGTTGCTTGATGACCCCGCCGCCTAGGTCCGCGTCAATCGAACCTTCATGGACGAGCCGTGCCGTCTCCCAGAGATCGGCATCACGGATAC
>JAKBSX010000288.1:0-2209 GCA_021844725.1 Actinomycetes bacterium
GTTTCGGGCAGGTTGAGCTAGGGATCGTCTTTGAGGAGATGGGAAGAGCTCTGCTCTGTGCCCCCTACTTTTCGACCATTGCACTCGGTGCCAGCATCTTGCTTGCAAGCGATGACGACGAGGCATGCGCTAGCTATCTTCCCCTCGTCTGCTCAGGCGAAGCCCGCCTCGCTCTTGGAGCGGGCGAATCGGAGAGCGATTGGTCTACTGATGTGATCTCCACTACAGCCACCGAAGGCTCGGAAGCGCTGATCACCGGGACCAAGATGTACGTCATTGACGGGTTGACGGCCACGCATTTTTTGCTTCTTGCCCGCAGCGATGAGGGGATTAGTCTTTATATAGTTGACGGCTCGGATCCATCAATTTCCAGAGCGGCACAGCTCTCACTGGACCTCACACGCAAGTTAGCAATCGTCAGTTTTGAACAGACCCCTGGCAGGCGCGTTGGCGGCGCTGGCTTAGGGGTTTCCTATTACGAGGCCATGCTCGCCAAGGCTGTGGTCTCGCTTGCGTCGGAACAGGTCGGGGGCGCCCAGCGTGTGCTCGAGATGGCGGTAGATTATGCCAAGACCAGGGTTCAATTTGGAAGGCCGATAGGGTCATTTCAAGCGATCAAACATAAATGTGCTGACATGCTTGTCGAGATAGAATCGGCAAAATCCGCAGCTTACTACAGCTCTTGGGCTGTGGATAACGAGCCGGGTGAGTTGCCGGCGGTCGCCTATCTGGCCAAGGCATTCTGTTCTGAGGCATACTTCCATGCGGCGGCAGAGAACATTCAGATTCATGGTGGAATTGGCTTTACCTGGGAGCATGATGCCCACCTATATTTCAAGAGAGCAAAGTCTTCGGAGCTTCTCTTCGGAAGCCCCGCCTTTTTCAGGGAAAAACTTGCTGAGAGCATAGGCCTCTAGAAGGTCCCCGAGCAAGCGGGTCTGAGTAAATCTTTTGGTTCTTGAAACGGTGAAGAAGTCAACAACTTCGTGGGTAGTCTTACTGGCGAAGGGCAATTCAACCCACTACTACGAAATAGAAGAGGATGTTCGGCCTGAAAGAGGCGGAAGTTGGAAATTGAGATCGAGGGCAACCAGGGAACTATACTCGGGTACCTCTCACGAAGCACCACCAAGGTCAAGCATTCTGGTCAGGGAAGCCAAGTCCTGATTTTGAATTTCGGTTTGCCGATTGCGAAGCCGGTTCCCGGCGCCGATCTGTTTCACAAGGAGCTTGTTGAAAGGATCTCGAACCAGTCTGGCTGGACTGTGCTCTCGGTACTGTGCTCAGGAATTGACGGCTCGTCGGGCCGTTTTTCCCCCATGGCCTGGTGCGACGATATGAATTCTGCCGTGAGGTACCTCGTTGCCGACAATCAAGCCAGGTCAGTGCTGATCGCAGGTTGCGATCTGGCTGCTGTAATATGCCTCTATGTTGCTTCCCGGTCGGAGCAGGTCAGGGGCGTTGCAACCATCGCTCCCATCGTCGATCTCTCGCCTTACATATCTCGGCCTGAGTCTCTCGCTAGAAAAGCTCAGGCGGTTGGAGTCAAGGTTCCGAACAAGACCACGGAAATCGAGGTATGGTCCAAGAGTTTGAGAGAGTTGAGCCCGGCCAAGTCGGCCGAGCTGCTCGGGTCGAAACACTGGCTTGTGATTCATGGTCGTGACGACGAAGTGGTGACAGACGCAGAACTCAAGGAGTTCTTAGCAGCTTTCGGAGTCAGCGCTGAAGCCCATACGCTTACCGCTGGTGATCACCAGTTGGATAGCGATCCCCGAATGATGGCGATACTGCTCGGCTGGATGGAGCGGATCAACTGAGGCAAACACGCTAGTAGGCGCTCCTCACCAACGCGAAGAGCGGGAGAGTAGTGATTCTCGGCGAACCTCCCATGCGAGTGCAAAGAGCATCAAGCCAAAGACAAGGGCATACCATCCAATTATCCAGGCAACCGCCACCGCTCCCGCCCTGGGGTTCACGGCTAGGACAACGCCAAAGATAATGGAGAGCGTGCCAAGTGCTGCTAGGACCCATTCATGTCTTATCGCTCTGCGCAAAAACACCGCTATAACAATCTGTGCCAATCCTGTTATGAATGCCCAGACAGAAATGATCATTAGCAGGGCTAAAGCGGTTATCGATGGCCACAGGAACGTGATAATGCCGATCGCGACACCCGCCAAGCCTCTGAATACCCACCAACCGCGAT
>JAKBSX010000288.1:2219-5150 GCA_021844725.1 Actinomycetes bacterium
ACCCTCTACAACGAAAACTACATCCAGCCGCGATTTCTTTGAATGTTGCCGGCGAGCACTCCGCTGAGGGAGAATACCCCATCGGCGAAGGCGAACGCGGCCCATAGAACCACAAGCGCCCACAGCGTCACCGCTGGCCAAAGCAGAGCAGCGACTCCAAAGAGCACGGCAATCGCTCCTCGCAGTGCAAGCCAGCGCCAACCTCCAACAAAATCCCGAATCATTATTCCTCCTGAATAATCTAACGGAGAGCATCTGGACGCTGCCGAAGCATGGAACTCGAGGTGATGGGTGGCCTTATCGCGTCGAAAGCACTTCCAACCAGCGGGTTCAGTCTGGGCTTCATTTGGCTCCCTAAAATCTTCTGTCGCAAATGGTCTCCAGGGTGATCGGATAAGGTAGGCCGGCATTTTGCTTCTAGGCCACGTCGGGATCTCCCTTGTCACTAGTCGACCACTTCAGCTCCACTTCGAGTGCATCTTTTTGATCTCCGACCTTGGCCTCCAGCTCGAAAACCAGAGGCTCGGAGACGTCTAAAGTAATTGTTTCACCGTTAATCGTCAGACTGACCGGTTCGTGCGTGGAAAGCGCCCTTCCCGGGGCGGTTATGCGGTCCGCCGCTTCTTCACGGGTCATTGATAGCGTCTCTTTGTATTTAGCCTCCGCCACCATAGAACTCCTCTCACCAGCGAGAGTCCAGCTAACGATGCGCCCCTGCCAAACTCAAGCCCAGCCTATTCCACTAATGTTCGAATTGTCCAGGCTGCATATTAGGAGGCACGCTGCTGGCGGGATGTGCGGGACCGTTGCTGTCCCACGGCCTTACTTAAGAGCCGAGTGCTTCGTCAATTGCGTTTCTCAGCTTTTTAGCTGCGTGATACGGGTCGGCAGCTTCTGTCAGGTAACGGACCACCACGAAGTGACCGACGCCATGGCTCACGAGTTCAGGGATGGTGGAGGGCTGAACTGCACCAGTCACGAAGACAGGCTTTGGCGAGAGGGCCACTGCTTGCTCGGCATATCCAAGTCCCGTTCCACTTCGCCCGGGTTTGGTCGGGGTTGGAACGATTGGGCCAGCCGAGATGTAATCGACTTTCTTGGAAAGGCTTTCCTGAAGCTCGGCCGGACTGTGGGTCGAAAGCCCGACAAGGGCCTCGGGCAGTATCCGCCGAACGAGTTCCACGTCAACGTCACCCTGGCCGACATGAACGCCGTCAGCTCCCACTTCAAGGGCTATATCCGGCCGGTCGTTTATGAAGAAAGGTACTCCGAAATCATTAGCGATCTTTCGAATCTCTTTTGCGTGGCGGATTATCGTCCTGGCTTCGGCTGACTTTTCTCTCACCTGAATTATGTCGACGCCGCCTTTCATCGCCGCAGCCGCAAAAGCAGGCAGATCATCTCTTATGGGTGTGCAAAGATAGAGGCGCCGCCTCGAGAGGTCCAGGTCTGCTCTACGGCTCATTTCTTGGCTTTACCTTGGGCTTTCATCTCCGCTTTGTACTCCCTAACCTTAGCTAAGGAGTCAGCATCTCTGATATCGGCCACCGAGCGGAAGGATCCTGGCTCGCCAAACGGGGCGCTCGCCTCACGCCAATTCGCTACATCGACACCAAGCTGCTTTCCGAGGAGTGCGAGAAATATCTTTGCCTTCATTTCCCCGAATCCTGGCAGCTTTCTGATCCTTCCCAGAAGCTCATTGCCGTCCTTTGCCTCTGTCCAAATTCGGCTTGCATCGTTGTCATACTCCTTCGCCACAATCATGCAGACCTCCTGAACGCGCTGGGCCATTGCTGCTGGATATCTGTGAAGGGCGGGCTTCTGAGAAAATACATTTTCAAGTCGAGCTGGGTCCAAAGCGGCGATCTTCCTGGCATCCAGAGCCTCTCCAAGTCTTTGACTCAGAACAAGGGGGGCGGTAAACGCCTTTTCAAGAGTGATCTGCTGATCAAGGACGAGTCCGATTAGCAGAGCTAGCGGCGAGTCCGAAAGCAGTGAATCGGCCTCAGGCTCTTGTGCAATTGTCAATTTCGTCATCTATGGTTGACTCCTGTCCACTCTTTGATGTGGATGCTATCCGAACGACGCCGTTCGACCCATGATTTGTTCGAAGAGATGAGCAGAGATCTTCCAGCTGGATCCGCCCCTCTGCCATGGTCAGCTCACCTCCGAGGAGCTGTAACGGCCTGCTGTTTGTGAGCTAGAGATTGGCTTTTCTCGGGTCCACCGAGTCAGGGTTGATGCCGAATGTTGCAATCGCATCTTGGACCTCTTCTACCTTCGCAGCTCCGCTTGATAATAGCCCGTACAGCACTGAAACGACGATGTGGGCGGAATCGATTTCGAAGTGGCGCCTAAGCGCCTCTCTGGTGTCTGATCTTCCGAAGCCGTCCGTGCCAAGTGGTATAAAGGCATCTGTCGGGAAAAATCGGGCTATCTGATCGGGAACGATTTTCATGTAGTCGGTGACCGCGACGACGGGGCCGCCTTCTCGTGAGAGCACCTGGGCAACGTATGGAGTCTTGGGAAGCGCTGCCGGGTTCAATCGGTTCCACCTCTCTGTTTCGAGACCGTCCTCTCTTAGGTTCTTGTAAGACGTCACAGAATAAAGGGTGGCTGCTACACCGTACTTCTCAGCCAGGATCTGCTGGGCTTGCTGAGCCATCTGCCATGTCGGGCCGGAGAAGAGGATTGCTGCCCTTCGTGGCGTTTCTGTGCCAGTCACCGAGGGCGGGTTCATCCATTTGTAGATCCCCTTGATTACTCCTTCTTGGATGTCCTCGAGTTTTGATCCCTCGGGCAAAGGCGGCTGGATGTAGTTTTCGTTGTAGAGGGTGATGTAATAGATGCAATCCCTGGCGTTGACACCGTACATATCTTCGAAACCGTGTCGAATCAAAATGCCTAGTTCATAGGCGAAGGCTGGGTCGT
>JAKBSX010000289.1 GCA_021844725.1 Actinomycetes bacterium
TCACCGAAATTGTTCAGAGTTGGATGTCGTCATTTTTCATCCCAAGAGAGGTAGCGAGTTTCCCTGACAACTCGTCATACAACAACTTGATACCCTTCTTGTTGGTACCATAGCGTCCAGCTTCGCCTGTTGATGCCCAGTAATCGCTAGTCACTCCTTCCTCCACTAGTTTTGATATTATGGTAGCCAAAGATTCCCGGTTCAAAATTCTTTTCCCTTCAGTATCAATTGAATAACTGGAGATGATGCATAGCAACCTGTGCATCACAAAGCATCCTGTTGTCTTCTGCAGAACATAATTCATTGGATCGTCGAAGGGTTCTGTCCAAACATCTTTGATTGCGTTCCAATAGTTAATCAAGACTTTTGTGAGAGTGTCATTATCCTTTGTCTCAAAGAAAGTGTCCTTCAGGATAGTCTCCAAGGAGTCAACAAATGTCTTTTGAGTGGTAACTGTTCCAGCTCTCGGTTCATTGGGTACCCTTATTGAATGATGCCAAAGAGAATCTGCTCTGGTGTTCAAAGCGTCTGCGATTTCCAGAGCTTTGGGCCTCCACTCATAGCCTTTAAGCAACGTTCTGAGAATTCCTTGCTCCGCCTGCGTGTGTATTTCCTTAACACCTTCTCTTTCGATTGCCTTCTGCAGAAACCGTTCCGCAAGATCTGGCCTTATGCCTTTTTGCATTTTGTTAACAATCGCGAACTGTTTGGCTTCCTCATAGGTGTCAGGAATCAGAGTGATTACAACTGGCAATTCGAATTCCCCAAGGTAAGTATCTCCTTCAAGCATCATTTGTTCAATGCCCTTCATTCTATGCTGTCCATCGACTACCCAAAGCGGAATGTTGTCAGGAATCTGCAAGACGCCGTCTTTATACCTGATATTTTCAGTCTCTCTGATGTTGAGCAATAATGCATTGGGCGACAAGCCTTTCGTTTTTACCAAGTATCTACCAAACGCCTTTGCCCTTGAAGCTATCACCTCCCTCTGATAGCCATTTTGATTATCCGTCTTCCAGACATCTACCTTCGATCGAGCGATTACGTCGCCGGCCCTCACAGCTCCAACATAAAGCTTCTGCGAATTCTGTTCGATTTCTACGCTTCTTATGTTCATTTTTAATACCTCTATTTTAGGTTTTATAGGAAAACCTATTCTGGGGGTTTTAAATTGAAACCTTAAACGAAATCACAATATATAAGTTTTGAGGTAAATGGGGGGTATTCAGAAACTCGCTGGTAACTTATTCTATAGGAGATTTCTCAATGTGGTCATCGAAGGTTATTGGGTCCGTCATGATTCCTGTCGAATAGTAATATGTCGGCAAAGCAAACCAAATGAGGCGAATACTTCAAGAGGATCGCTCAATGGGCGCTAACGCCCACTTAGCTTCGGAGCTTAATGCCGTTTGAACATATGAGAATTCTATCTGTTCAAACTGTATGGCGTCACTGCATCATTGACAATTATACCTTCTTAGTCATCATCTTTCACATAGCTCGATCAAACTGTTGATAGTCTAACGCTCAAGAACCACCGAAGGACATCCATCGAAAAGTGACAAATTCTGAAGGATGCGAGCATTTTTCTCAACGACTTGGTGGTGTTTTCTAGCAGCCTTGTTGGGCGTTTGGATCGCTACACTTCCCCAAACACAATGAATCGTGTCCTCACTTCATCTGTCCTCGGTTAACAGAAGATAGTATTTTCAAGTCATGAAGTGTATTTCGTCATCGGGATGTACCACTGATTTTTAAGATAAGCAGTAGATGTAATGAACTGATATCTGGTTCTCCGAACGAGTTATTCCTGGGTGCATCGGTTGATAACTGCGAGGGACAAAGGTTTTGTTAGAAGGAGACGAAGTCTGGCCCTCTGTCAATTTCTTGGCACTCGTGCTTTTGATTAGATCATTAGAGCGGAGAAATCTGTCGGGCATGGAGAAGGATTATAATTTCGTTTCACTGAAGGGCCACAGCAACAGAAATTGGTTTGCAATGTACTCTATAGAATCCGTCTCTTTTCTGAAGGTCTGCAGGTCAGAACATGGGTTCGGCCTATGACACATAGGGCAAATTCAGGTAATAGACTCACGATTCCTCAAAGTCATAGTTCTTGAACTTAAGCGTTTGGGCATTCTCGGTGACTGTTTGGACGACCTTCTTCGGCGCGCCATTTGGCAAGCTGGCTTCTATCTCGATAGTCACATTAACCGATGCTCCCTTAATGGCGGAGAGATGCGTTATTACTTCCTCCGCTATCTTTCCAGCATCCCTACCCACACGCACAGGGTCAAGCGTCACGGTTCCATGGAATCTCCTGTAGACAACTTCTCCGCCTTCTTGGTTTCTCTCATCTGGCGAAATGACACTTGCACCGTTGTCTGTAGCTTTGGCAAGTCTATCGTCCCTACCGTGAGTTTCGTCGACTGCTGTCAATTGGCTTTCCACAATCTCGGGCTTCACGAGCAGGCTTGTTCCGTCAAGAAGGACTTTCACATTGTTGGCTTTGTAACTCATACCTAGATATTTTCCGTTCTCAGCCATGCCAGCAGCATATGCGAAAAAATCGCCTGTCCTGACACCCTCTTGAATCGTACTGACAAGAACGTTCTTGTTTGCAAGGCGGGGGAGATATAGGTAAGATGCCATGTATTCCCATAGTTGCTTGACATCAATATGAGGCCTTTCTTTCCATAGCAATGCATCGAGTTCCTTCTTCAACAGCAACGGCGACCACTGTGTGATCAATTGCTGGTCCTTAAGGACTTTAACACTGGCACGAGCAAAGATGCCATCCCCTTGGCCACCTGAAAGGTGAGATGTATCCCATTTGATATCGGACAAACCCTTATCAGGAATCATCTCCTGATAAGGAACAATAATCCATGAATACGTTTCAGTTATCCTCGAATCGATTGTCTTGTCTGTTCTTTCAGATTCAGTCCGGGCCTGCTTGAGTTGAACCTTGTCCAAACCCAGTTTCTCTTCATCATTCACAACGCTGTTCCAAGCTAAATTTCTTCGTATCTCTTGAAGGCACGCTTGGACATTTTGGCCATCGGGAGCGAGGAATATGAGCATGTTCTTGAATAGCCTTGGGCCGGACCCTGTAGAATCAAGGATTAACTTCGCCCTGTCCTGCGCAGGGAATGAAAGGCCTTTACGGTGTATGTAATCAGGTCCAAGAACAACGATCCTTACCTCTTGCTCGTCGGGTACCTCCGCAGGCTCAGAGGTGACGTGAATCCGTGCAAATGAATGCTTACCACGTATGTGCTGCAAGCGACGTATGAGTTCCTGTTCGACATCCACGGCGTCCCATTGGGCAGCTCTGTCTTCCACTGTTCTTCTAAGGTTTGGCCTGAGATCATACCAGAAGCGTCGATTGTCATGATACAAATAGGTAAGCCTGTCAGTAAGCCTTGTAAGAGCGTCTGCGTAAGTGGCGAGGTTGTCGTCCGGCCTCGCAACACCGAGGCGGATTCTCACGTCTTCAATCCCTCGCACGTTCTGCTGTCTCACACTGGGGGCACTGCCCAGAAAGACCGTACGGGCTACACGCTTTGCAGCGGAGAT
The DNA here is from genome assembly GCA_021844725.1 of Actinomycetes bacterium. The sequence goes on from JAKBSX010000289.1 coordinate 3,580, forward strand.
CGAACCGATTCGTGGAAAGTCTTTGTCTACGATGAAGGGTCCGCTCTGTCCTCCATCTACGTCTGTGTCAACGACTATGGACCACTGCTCGCCAAGATAACGAGTAAGTTCATCGCGTATTTTGGCAGAATAGAGTGGCAGGTCGCCAGGCATGACTAGCGCGTTAGTGTCATTCTTCAACCATAATTCGTGAACTACGGCAGCCATTAGTCGCAAGACACCTCTTGTTCTTTGGAATCTTTCCAGCGTTGCCCAGTCTTCGTAAAGCCTGTCAAAGAACTCGGGGTGTATTGGATACGCATTCTTCAGGCGCTCCAAGTATTCTCCCTCTTTGCACCTCGTTGGAAAGTCTGCACTCTGTTCCCTATACATACGGTGGAATTCCGAGCATGTGCGGTCCCTATCAGCCTCTGAAGTTATCTTGTTGAATAATCTCCGCCGGACTATCTCGAAACTCTCAAGCTGGCCAACTGGTTGCCAGATGGCCTCCAATCTGCCAAATGTGTTCTCTATCCTGGCTAGCGCTTCAGCTCCTCCTTCACCTCCGATTTCTATGTCACTGGCTGGAATGCTCGCAACAACAATGCTCGACTTGCTCCGTTTGACTGCTTCGGTTAGATTATGTATGAATGTCATGTTGCTGTCGAAGGTGCCAGCTGGCAAGTCATTTCGGTGGTAGATGTTTCGTGCATATGCTACAAGCTCATCGATAAGAATCAGGCATGGGCCATATGTATCAAACAGCTGCACGAGCGTGTCGCTACCTGGTGCGATTCCCTTTTCATCAGCAGCTTTTACCAATTCATAAGCTTCATTTCCTCGCTCAGTGCCTCCAATCTGGACCGCAAGTTCTCCCCACAGAGTGCTGACCTCATACCCCTTAAGGTTATGGCACTTATGTGGTTTAGACGCGTCTAGTGCCGTTCCAACTAGGACCGCAATCCGAACTTTGGGAAGCTTTTGAACTTCTGTGTCTTTCATCAGTTGCGTAATTCCCTGGAGTCTGGAAGGGGCTGTGCCGCCGAACAAGTGATAGAGGGCGAGCATCGAATGCGTCTTACCTCCTCCGAAGGACGTCTTCAGCTTCACCACCGGTTCGCCAGAACCCTTTGCGACTCTTTCAAGTGCTGTCTTCAGTAATCTTCTGAGACCATCCGTAATATAGGTTCTCCTGAAGAACTCAGCTGCATCTTGATACTCTGGCGACGCATCGCCCTTAATCACTTGGGCAAGATCAGCGGCAAACTCTGCCTGCTGATAGCGCCCAGCTGCCACGTCCTCGTGCGGTATTGCGACTTTCCTCCATGGTTTCAATATCATACTTCTTCTCCCCAAATCACTCTATTGTAATCACTTTCTGAGGACCTTCGCCAGTAATTCCGGTTGTTTTCCTCTGGATTTCCGGCCATGCGGTGACAAACTCATTATACGCACGCCCTTGTTCCGCCCATCCATTCCTTTCACAAATATCGAACAAGCGGTAGGCAAGGGTCTTGGAATCCTCACTTCGCCCCATACCGAGCTTCGCCACAATCTCTGCAGCCCCTGTCTCCCCGTCTT
>JAKBSX010000290.1 GCA_021844725.1 Actinomycetes bacterium
GGCTCACGACAACGAGGTTGAGGCTTTCCGAGCCCAGATGGATGTTTTGGGCACCAGGACCACTCTCTTGGTTGACACCTATGACATCGAACAAGGGATCAAGAACGCCATTCAGGTGTCCCGACAGATGGGGGTGCCGGGTCCAGAAGCCATTCGTATTGACTCCGGTGATCTTCAGGTCGAAGTTCCCCGCGCTCGTGACTTGCTCGATCGTCTGGGTGCCATCCAAACCAAGATCGTGGTTTCCTCCGATCTCGACGAGTTCAGCATCGATGCCCTGGCGGAGGTTCCCGTAGACACCTTTGGAGTTGGTACCCGGCTGGTCATGGGTAGTCAAGCTCCCACATCGGGATTTGTGTACAAACTGGTGGCGATTGAAGACTCGCCTGGTCATCTGCGCCCCGTTGCCAAGCGCTCCATCGGCAAAGTGGAAGTTTCGCACGGCGTCGGCAACTCTCCCCACCCCCCCCGACGATGCCGTAACGCCGACCTGTCGGCAGGCTGCGAGCGTACACCTCAAAGACCGCCTGCCGGTTAGCCACCTTGTCAGGCAGGCTGCCGGCGATCATGGTCAGCTCATACAGGTCGGTGTTAAGGGAGGTGTTACTCATTTATTCTCACCTTGAGTATAACCACTTCTCCCACCTCTGTCAACCCCGTGGAGTGAATTGGTTTCAAGTTATGCTGTGACTGGTGCCCTACGCTCACCCAACCATCTTCGATGTCTCTTGGTATAGCTTGGCAAGCACGGCCAAGCACAGTACCAAGCACCCGGCGGCAATGGCTAGGGATGTCTTCGACTGAGGGTTACTGACTTGAAGGCCGACTTCAACGCTCATGAATAAAGTAGCCAATGACCATACCATGATGATGGGCGAGCTCCAGACGTGAGTTTTCTTTACAGTTGGTCTGGGCTTTGGTGATGAACGCGCCTTCTTTCTGCGGAACATTAGGCAACACTCTAAAATATAGTCATTGGTTTTGCAACTAACGGTCGATGAAAAGATTATGCATGCTCAGTGATTACTTTTAAAGTTCCGGTTGTCATGAACGTAGCGCTCTGTTATATTGGATACATGTCACAGAATATCGATATTGAGCTGCTTAAAGATCTGGATCGTCAAGCGTCTGAGGGCCCCTGGAGAGCGCGGGCGGGGGACGTCCGCAATGGTTGGGACCACTTTGATCCGTCCGGAGTGGGTTTTGAGGTCGATGGCCTGCCGGCCCCGGCGGTCGGAAGGTACCGCTTTGGCTTTGGGGCAGATGCTCGATTGGTGGCTGAGATGCGCAACCAACTGCCAGTGATCATAAGTCGGCTGGAGAGCGCCAATTTTCAAGGCCTGACGTTTGATGAGTATCAGGGTCGAGCTAAGGGTTTTGCCGACTATCCCAATCGCGGTAGTAATTTCACCTATCCTGCCCTGGGATTGGCGGGCGAATCGGGGGAGGTCTGCGAGAAGATCAAGAAAGTCATTCGTGATCGCGGCGGTGAGATCGATGCGGCTACCCGTCAGGAGATAGCCAAAGAACTTGGCGACGTTCTGTGGTACGTGTCTCAATTGGCCTTAGAGTTGGGGTTGAGCATGGCGGAGATCGCCCAAGGCAATATTGACAAACTGAGCTCGCGTCAACGCCGCGGAAAGTTGCATGGCGATGGTGACAATCGCTGACATCACTGTTACATATTGCTAATTTAGTGGAGCGAGAGCTATTATTGGCTTGTGACTCCGGATGATGACATAATTTCGCACTGGTTGGAACACGGCAAGGCATTAAAAGCTAAATGGATGATTCACGCTATAGATTCCTGGAATCTTGAGGATTATCCGGTCTACGTCACGGCAGATCAGAGCCTCGATGACAGTTTGGCGGAGCTTCGCTCGCATTTTATGACCGGCGTGGTGCAAGTTTACAGTATCAATTGATCGATACGTGGTGATCGGGTGTCGCTGTCAATCTAAAATGCGGACGTACGTGTAACGATAAGCGCTTTGCGTCGATAGTTAGGCAAAAGTAAGGTATTTTGCTTAATGAATATCATGGCCGCAGGTATGCCTAGAGCGCTTAACAATTGGTGGCTAACAGTACTACTGCCACTGACGGGGGCGATTCTGTTCCTGATGTTCTTCGGCGCGGAAACAGTGAGTGCATCCACTGCTTTGTATCCGGGTACGCAGAGTTATTATCAACCAGGGCAAGGGCCTGCGGTTAATCCATGCACCAATGGGTCATGCTGGAGTACTGCTCTGGGAACGCAGAACGCACACGAGATTTATCCACCACAGACCACTCAATATAATCCCGAGGCCAACACCATCTTCTCGATTCCCGGAGCCAGTTGCGGGACTTATTGGTATACCTATGTGCAGGGAGCATTCACGGGCACACAAGGTGAATGGGTCTATGTTGGCTACGGCCCGCCACCAGGAAATGGCGCCGCCCCCGCCTGGAGCTTCAACCAGTCACAACCGGTTTTCAAGCCTGGCTTCCCGGGACCGTATTGGCAAAAATATGGCAACCCTGATTCCAACCCATTGAATGCCACAACCAACCTGGCGGGCGAGATCACCGGACACGTTACGGTCTGGACCGGATTCGTCATGCCTTCGGGTAATTGCCTGAACAAGTCGCCCATTTATGAGGATCAGTATCCCACCGGAGCGGCAGTCATGGATCTCTATGTGGACAACACCCCGCCCCAGGTCAACCCCTTGAACGTTAGCTACGACAACACCGCTCCCGTCAACCCCAATGCTCCGGCCGGAATGACATTCAATGGCGGCATCGGTTATCTAACTGGACAGGTCAACATGAATGCAGTCACAAGCAATTGGACATTGTCGGCTTGGATATATCCTCAGGCCAATCCACAACTAAGCGAAACGTATCAAATGATTTCGTATGTTGGTTCGCCGGGTAATGGTTATGGTTTGGCTCTGGGCTCCAACAATGGAATTACTGAGCTTTCGGTGTATGACAATAACACCGGAGCTTATTGGTCGGGGGTTGCGTATCCGTCCTCATGTATTAGCTCGTGGTGTTTAGTAACCGCTACCGATAACGCTGGAACTGTTACTTTTTACGTCAACGGCGTTTCTGAGGCAACGATCACTGCTGTCAACCCATTTACCGCCCCCAATAACGACTTCCAAATAGGTGAATATCCCAACGGTGCACCTGGCCAGGATTTCTTTGAGGGTTACATGAGCAACGTTGGGGTCTGGAGCTCCACGCTCACCGCAACTCAGGTTGCCTCTCTGGATACCGCGGGATGTGATCAATTTATACCAACCGGATGTTGGCCACTGACCGAGCCGAGTGGGTTAACCGCCGCCGACGTCTCAGGTAACTCCTTCAATCTCTCTGCAGCCGGCGCAATTGATGTTGGAAATCAACTCGGTCCCTTCTCAGGGACTACTGCTTTTGGTTTCAATCTAGCTTCGTACGCCTACACTTATACTCCTGTGCAAACCACTACCAGCGCATTCACTCTTTCCGCGTGGATACAACCGAAATCAGCCACTGCCAACACGGTGAGTGAGGTTGTCGTCTATAACGGACAAATGAACAGTAATGGATACGGACTAGGTCTGTTGGGCTACACGGGCACCCAGATTCCGGTATATGATTTGGGACTCGTTTACAACAATAATATCTGGATCGACTCCAATTACGCATTGCCGAACTATTGCTACACACAGTGGTGTTTGGTAACTCTTGTGTATAACGGGAGCGAGCTGATTTGGTATCTGAATGGAACTCAGGTGGCTGCCATTTCGGGGGCATGGGGTATAAACACGCCAACCGGCTGGACCACTATCGGAATTCCCGGCTTCTACAGTAACTCCACGTACACGTACAGTGGGAATATTGGCCAGGTAGGGATTTGGAGTACTGCTCTCAGCGCGACTGATGTCGGCTCTTTATACACTAATAGCGGCGCAGCGCAGTTTTCTCCTTCTGCTTATTGGGTCATGAATGACTCCGGGGGGCAGACTGTGGCCGACAGCTCGGGAAATGGCAACACCGCTTATGTGAGCCCCTCCCCCAATTTTGGGGCCCCTCAGGGTGGTGTTACGTTGTCGTCTGCCACAGGTCCGATAACCACGGCCAGCGGGGATACCAGCGCGTCGTTCGATGGGAGTACTGGTTACATTCAAACTCAAAGCGCTATCAACCCACCGGATGTGTTTTCCATGGCGGCATGGTTCAAGACTACAGCGTCCAACGGCGGAATCATCATGCAATTCGCCAACGGGTCCCCAAGTTCGGCATCCGCGTATGATCGCGAACTCTACGTCGGCACTGATGGCGATCTTTATTTCGGTGAGTGCTGCGGGGTAACGACTATAAATTCCTCCACCCCGGTCAACAACGGTCAGTGGCACTTCGCGGTGGGAGTGAGCAATGGATCAACTATGTCGTTGTATTTAGACGGGACTTTGGTGAGCACTATCACTTTCGCCGAGAACCAAAATTTCACTGGTAATTGGTTTATCGGCGCCGGAAACCCTGGTGGATGGCCGAACACCGGTAATGGGTATTTCAACGGCCAACTTTCACAGGTGGCAGTATACGATAACGCGCTATCGGCTTCCCAAATCAGTGACTTATACCAATATGCAGGATACGGCACCCAAGGCACCGGTCAACCAACTTACGCCTCTACGGTTTTGTCGTATTCACCTGTAGATTATTGGCCTCTTCAGGATCCAGCTGCCAGCCCCATCGTACAAAACATTGCGCCTAATCCAGAGAATGTAGTAACAGAAGGCTACACCCCTGGTACTGGAGTGCAGCAGATGCAAATTACTTATAGCTGGCAGCATGAACCAGACTTAGGGAATTCATCCCCTGTGAATCCTGACTTCTATCGAGCTGGAACCAAGGAGTATTTCCTTTATCTCTGGACTTCTGCTACGAATTCCACCTTGAGTGACTCGGTACCAACTGGAACTGTACCCATTACGATTATGGATAACGGCCGAAGCTCTTTCTCTTACTCTGAAACCGTTCCCGAAGGGGTTTATCCACACGGTTGTTTGGTTGCTGAGGACTGGTTGGGCAACACGCAGGCTTCTACCGTGCAGGGGTGCAATGCAACCTCTACCGCGACATTGCAATCCGGCGGA
>JAKBSX010000291.1 GCA_021844725.1 Actinomycetes bacterium
CATATGCACGAAGAACATCCAGACTACTGCTTGTGGGATTGACGCATGAGTCCGTCTGCCTCTCACGAATGACTATCAAGTGTGGGCACTTTCAAATGCCAGCTGCTCCATTTCTGGTAAGCATTCGCCACCTGGAGAACTAGGCTGTCTTGTCTCTCTCGTCCAAGCAGCTGCAGCCCTATTGGCAGACCCTTGCTTGAGAAGCCACATGGAATCGAAATGGAAGGTGAGGCGGTCAGGCTCAGCGGGGCGGTCAGCCACGAGGTGGACTTGGATGGCAGAGTCCTGCCGTCTGAGAGCCGGATGTTCTTCTTGCCGAATTTGTAGGCTGGGATGGGTGTCGTCGGCGTCGCAATTATGTCCACTCCTTGTTGGAAAGCTAATCCGATTATTCTGGAATAGTAACTTCTCACTCTTAATGCCTGAATATAATCGGTTGCTTTTGTTCTAGCCCCCCTGAGAAGATTTTTTCGAGTCTCCGCTTGGTAACTCGATGCGTATCTTGCGAGATTTTCTCTGTGATAGTTTGCAGCTTCGGCCATTATCAGAGTGTTGCATGCAATTCGCGCTTCCTTGCTGTGTGGGATAGAGATCTCCATTAGCCTTGCGCCCTTGGCTTCGAGGAGCTTTACTGCATTCTGAAATGCCCTCTTGATTTCGGGTGAAGGCAAGTCAAGGAAGTATTGGTGTGGTATCCCGATGCGGACCTTTTCAAGCTCGCCATTTCCCAAGTCTCGATGAAATGACGCCGATATCAATGAATCCAAGATGAGTGCGATGTCTTGTACATGCCTGGTCATGATCCCATAATTGTCTAGGCCCCAGGAGAGGGGGATGATTCCTCTTGTGTCAAGAAGGCCAGGTGTGGGTCTGAAGCCACTAACGCCACACAATGACGATGGTATTCTTACGCTCCCGCTCGTGTCTGTGCCTAATGATGCCATGCAAAGCGATGCCGCTACGGAGACTGCGGAACCTGATGATGACCCTCCAGTAATGAAATCTGTGTTCCATGGATTGCGACATCTGCCTGCGAATTCATTCTCTGGCCCACTGAATGCATACTCGTACATGTTGGTCTTGCCGAGAATCACTGCGCCACCTTGCTTGAGATCACGAACCACTGTAGCATCATCTGAGGGAACGTGCTGGGCCAGAACCTTCGAGGACGCAGTAGTCTGGATGTTCTTCGTGCATATGTTGTCCTTGAGTGAGACAGGGATTCCGTCGATAGGGCTTGCCGGCCTGCCAGCTTTGATCCTGCGGTCTGATCTTTTTGCCGATGCGAGCGCAAGATCCGACGTCGCAGTTATGAATGAATTAAGATATGGATCAATTTGCTTAATTCGTTCGATGAAGAACTGAGTAATCTCTGAAGATGTAACAGAACCGTCTTGCAGGCTACTTCCTATCTCGTGAATGCTAGATGTAATGCTGATGCTACCAAGGTGCAACATTACTCAAGCCTAGTTGATGCGTTTCCACGAGAAGGGGCTGAATCCCTTCACCTCTTGGAAATAGAGTAGCGCCGTACCTTCGGTATCTCGACATGTTTTCTCTTCAGCTTCTTTCCCAATTGGTATCCTCGAAGTCTCATTCTGCCCGCTATTCGTCTTACGCGGCCGCTTTCGCATAAACGACACGGAGGCACACACTGATAGTATTAAGCTGTTTCCGACTCATCTATTGATGATGCAAAATGAATAAGCGGATTGAATCACAAAATAGTCTTATTAAGATGCGACTGCGAAAAAAGCGCAAGTTTGCCCTACAAGACCAGATTCACATATGATTTCTCCTATCAATCTCCCGACCAAGAAACGATCAATTTCTTGAAAAAGACCCCTACTCCAAACATCTCGGATGCCCTTACCCGCTTGGATTTGAAGGCGACCCGCATTTGGGGAGTTCTGCCAATAACCCCATTTTCAAGTCCAAACGATCACATCGCAGGCCCTGCGTTGACCATGAGATTCCTCCCCAGTCCTTACAAGGAGCGATACCTTGAGTCACCATATCGCCACACCGAATTGATTGAGAGCGCCCCCAGGGGTTCTGTAATCTGCATAGAAGGCGAGGCGAGAGTGGGGATAGGCGACAGATCTGGGCAGCAAGCTGTTCAGGCAGGAGTTAGTGCAGTCGTTAGTGATGGACCCTGCAGAGACATCGATACGCTGAGGCAGCTTCACCTCCCAATGTTTGCCCCAGGCGGCCCTATAGGAATCAAAATGGAGTCATATGCGGAGACGATGGAATGCGTTGCGCATAATATTCCGATCTACGTGGGAATACACTCTCAGCCGGGTGCTCAGATTCGCCCGGGCGATATGGTGGTCGGGGATAACAATGGCGTCGTTGTCATCCCGCATACAAGACTCAAGGAAGTTGTCTCGGTGGCAAGAGAGATCGTCGAGCTCGAGGTGGACATGAAGCAGATGGTAACTAATAACAAACCTTGGAGTGAAATTTACAAAACCGTTCATGCGAGCAAATATATCAAAGGCTACGCAAAGGAAACGAAGAAAGGATCAAAATAGGTTCCATTTCCGAATCGATCTTTCCCGCCAGAAAAATGCTGCCTAACGCCTCAAAGGGACTAGAACCATTCTTTCAGTTGCGCGAATATTGTAGTATCCTTACTTGACCTGCTATCTGACCCCGGGAAGCCCACGGTATTCCAGGAATCAATGGAGATTCTAGTTCTGTACTTGTGGTAGATTGACATTGTCTTAAATTTCCATTTGCCTCCGAGTTTCTCAAAGCTCATTTCGTAGAACCCTCCTTCGACTATTGGCACACCTTTGTGGGTCGCCGTGGAATGCCAATATGCTAGTCCAACCACGCGACCTTTGTCTGCTGCTCGCAATGCGATATTGGATGTGAAATGCATTCGATCTGAGGAAAACGACTTCGTCTTTTCTAGAAACTTCTTGAATGAAGCTATGCCTTGAAAAGTCAGTTCTTGAATAACAACGTTGATTGTTATGTCAAACGAAAAGATTCGCCCAAACTGGCTGTAGGCCTTCCGATCTACAATTCGACAATACTCAGAAATTAGGTCCTCAATCTCAAATCTATCCGCCGCACTAAGTGGAGCGCGAATTTGCTTCGACACTGATGGCCTCACCGTTGATTTTCTACGAGTTGGACAAACTCGCTGTCCGTCATAGCTCTCTTGTTCTTGTCCGCGAACTCATTCACTTTGCGTACGATGGTCTCGATCCGTTCCTCTGGTATCGCAAGAGATAGTTCTCTTGCCTTTTCCCTCACAGCGATTGGACCTGACCTCTTGCCAACGACGAGCTTTCTGGTCATGCCGACAACGTTCGGGTCGTAGGGTTCATGCAGCCAAGGTCTTGTCCTCGTCGTCATGACATGGATGTCGAGTTTCTGGGTGAAAGAGTTTCTTCCGAAGACTGGCTTCAATGACGGGATAGGTAGTTTGCTAACCTTGAAGGTGGACTGGGCGACACTCGCCAGCTTTGTCAAATCAATGTTCAAGTTAACATTGTAGAGAAGTTTCAAAGCGAGCGCAACTTCTTCCGTAGCAGCATTGCCTGCTCTCTCCCCAAGGCCTCCTATTGAGCATTCTATGATAGTAGCGCCTGATCTGACTCCTTGCAGAGTATTGGCCAGAGCAAGACCAAAGTCATCATGACAGTGGACCGCGATCCTTGCTTTACAGTTTTTCCCGACGAGTGATATTAATCCGCCGAAGCCTTCAGGATTCATCACGCCCGTTGAATCTGATACAACAATTTGGTTGACGCCTGCGCCGATTGCGGAATTGACCAGTTCGATGAGAAAAGAGGTGTCAGCCTTGCTTGCAAAGCTCGGTCCAAAGGAAATTTGTTTGGCTCCGTTTGATTTTGCAAACGAGGCAATTTTGACGACTGTTTGAATTGCTGTGGCTCTATCAATGCCCAAGTCGCGAAGGTGCTCATCGTCACTTCGGAATATGAAGTGAACAATATCTGCCCCACTTTCAACAGCCGCAGTAACCTGTTGCTCCCAATTCTTGGCATAACCAACACACATGATTTCCAGAAGAGACTTGCAGCCTCTCTCTTTCAGCTTCCTCAAGACTCCGACATCATCAGGAGAATATCCGCATTGAATCTGGTGAATCCCGGATTCAGAGAGCCCCATTGCGAGGTCTAGCTTCTCCTCTTCATTCAGAGCAAAATCCGCAGTCTGCTCTCCTTCGCGCAGAGTTATGTCCCGCAGTACTATGTCGATATTTGGAAGTCTTCCAAGCTCGTTGAACTTTGGGAAACTCCACCTGGGGAATTCATTCAATCTTCTTGTCTTGCCCCTTGGAATTTCGTCTATGCGATAGCGAAACTCTCTGTACTTGACTTGTGTCTCCCAAAGTCATCATTGCGCCGCCGTTGACCTCGATCGTGGAACCAGTAATATATGACGATTCTTCACTTGCGAGAAATCTAACAGCATCAGCTACTTCGGTATCAGAGCCATATCGTCTCATTAGTGTGTGTGCCCTTAGCAAAGTCCTGTTTGATTTTTTTACAGCATTCGAACTCGGACCCATGCCAGTATCAATGAAGCCAGGGGTCACCGCATTAGCCCTTATTCCAAAAGGGGCACCGCAGACAGCTAGGGATTTGGTCAAACCTATCAATCCGGCCTTTGAAGCAGAATAATGCACTTGACCAGTGAAGCTTCCAATCTGACCAGATATAGAAGACATATTCACGATGGATCCACCCGATCCTTCCTTAACCATTAGAGCAAATGCTTCTCTGGAACATAAGAAAGCGCCTTTGAGATTCACATTGATTACTCTGTCCCAGTCCTTCTCCGTTAGTGTCAGAATCGGAGGAAAAGGCGCAGCGATTATTATTCCAGCATTGTTGACGAGAATATCGATCCTCTTGTTGCTCGCCTTGATACTGGTAAACATGCGTTCTACCTGAACAGCTTGACTCACGTCTGCGAGAAATCCTTCGGCGTCAATGCCTTGAGCGACTAGATTTCTTACTGATGAATTTAAGGCGACCTTGTCATAGTCATTTAAGAGCACTTTAGCTCCTTCATATCCGAGTTTGTTCGCTACTGCGAGACCAATTCCATTCGCCCCGCCAGTAACAAGTGCTATCTTTCCATTTGCT
>JAKBSX010000292.1 GCA_021844725.1 Actinomycetes bacterium
GGCAGGAATGAAAAAATACCCCCCCCCGTCGTTATCTATTACACAGAGAAGAAGATCCATAGCGCTTGCCGCCAGATTTGGCAACGCGCCTAGTTCATGACGCAGGGCTAAATCTCCTACCAAGAGATATCCTTTTGAAGTATCTTCCGCTCTTCGATGCGCAGTCATTGCGCCCAAAAATGACGACACCACTCCATCAATCCCATTGACTCCGCGATTGCAATACACCGAAGGTGCACTGTCAAGCTTAGGTGCGAACCATTCCAGGTCTCTTATTGGCATCGACGACGAGGCAAAAACCAGATCCACGGGTTTGGCGGACCTATATAACTGAGCAGCTACCGCTGGTTCTGATAGATGACCTTTCAGCCCCGCGCTGATCATTGCTGCAGCCAATAAATCCAAATCAACCCAAGATTTCATATACTGGCCAGAACAGGTCGTAAGGTTGAGTTGGCTTACAAAACTTTCAAAAGATCCAAAATAAAAATCACTCACCAGGTAAAATGGGTCCTGCCAACGCCATCCAGGCGAAACTCTTATTATCCTCGAACCTCGGCGAGCTGCGTTTGAGACAAAATCGTTAACCGTGCGTGATGCCAAATCGCTACCGAGTAATACGACGACGTCAGGATATAGATGATCCGCAATTCGTCCAGATCTAAGAAGAGCTTCAAAAGTAGCCACAACGCAGTCGTAATTAAGCCGGGCCCCTGTTATGACGTCTGCAATGAGCGGCCAACCCAGCTCAAGACACTTTTGTACAATGAAGGGACCTGGATCAAGCCCCGACCCCCCAGCAACCACCAACACTTTCGAATCAGAACCAATTGCCCCACCCAGATCCGACCTCATAGGATTGTGAACTCGATACCAACTTCTCCCTTGCGGGCGACCAGGCGTTGCAGACGGATGATCCTCTAACAAAGGCTCCCGGAATGCCAAGTTAGCATGCACCGGTCCCGCACCGGTGGGACTGCAAGTTGCCTCAAAAAATAACCGGCACGCTAGCGCCCTCCACGATGGACGATTCCCTTCATCAGGAACTGAGGGAGAAGCGCGATAGAGAACGATGTCGCTAAACAGCTCCTCCTGCTCCATCGTTTGCGCAGCGCCAACTTTGTGCAGTTCAAGCGGTCGATCCGAAGTAATCACAATCAGCGGAATCCGGGAGTGGAAGGCTTCAGTTATACTGGGCAGCAAATTAGCGGCGGCTGTTCCCGAAGTTGTGGCCACAATTGTCGGACGGCCGCTAACCTTGGCAATGCCAAGAGCCATAAATCCGGCAGACCGCTCATCGAGGACAACGTGGCACGTAATCGACGGACTCCTACCCAGGGCCAGTGCAATAGGTGTTGAGCGGGACCCAGGAGACAGCACCGCGTCAGTAACACCGAGACGCTCCCATTCATTTACTAAACTAAGTGCAAAACTAATATTCATGGATTCTCTTCCACCAAGTTGCTTAAAGCGAGTTCCAATGACTTCAGATGCAGATAACGCTAGATATAACCGGAGGTCAGATCTGCAAGTCACCTACCAAGGCTTGGCGGATTCGCCAATTGCTTTTGCCAAATACTCGACACAAGAAAAACTAGCCGATAACCGTGTGATTCTCATCCATGGCTTCACTCAAAATCATCTGCACTTTCAAAAAATTGCTGAGGAACTTGTGTCTGCCTTCGAATGCGAGGTTATTTGCATAGACTTGCCTGGTCATGGTGGATCTTCTGACTTGACAAAAAACCTTACCGAAACCGGCGAACTTCTTATGTCGTTTGACCAAAGAAGCATCTGGGTCGGCTATTCGCTTGGAGCACGACACCTGCTCACCATGTGCGCAGCGCATCCGGACAGGCAGTGGAGGGCAATTTTTTCTGGAGTCAACCCCGGCATAATAGACCCTGACCAGCGGCTAGAACGATATAATTCGGATCTGCGGCTTGCAAATAAATTGAGCTCGCTAAAAGACGACAAAGCTGGATTTAAACAGTTCTTAATCCAGTGGACCTCGCAATCACTGTTCCTGCCCCGGAACCTTACCGAGGACGACTTGAATGCAAGGCTTCAAAATCAACCAGTAGCATTGGCCTCCTCGCTAATAACATCCAGCATCGGCAAGCAACCTAATCTTTGGCCTAACCTTGGGGAATTGGCTGGGCATTTCACCTTCATAACTGGCGGAGAAGACAAAAAATATCTCCAGATTGCAGAGCAGATAAAATCCGTTGCAAACAACACCTTCAGATTTGTGGAAATATCCGGATTAGGACATGCTGCCATTTTCGACTCCAGCGAAACAGTCATTAGAGAAGTTGGGAGGTTGCTGGCGAAATAACCAGCTTGCAGTCAGATCTTCCTATAGATCTTGCCCAAATACCTGGAACTTGTAACTTCAATAAAGTGGGACTTTAGATATCGTAGGTTTCCGCTTGACCAGCCAAGTCGGCGCTGGTTTTGTGGAGATAACCAAAGATACTCGGCAGCTTTCATTTCGGACAACCAGAATCTATCGACCACCGTGCTATGGGAAGCTCCACCGTCAATTGTTAAGCCGTCACTTAGTGATAAGGCCGTACCGTAAGAGTCAATCAAAATCGGACAGTTGGCTGAATTAGCGTAAAATCTGTTGGATTCTATTAACAGAGAGACTTCGTCGCTGACCACGCATGCACCTTTTGGTATCACACCTTGCGCCAAACGGGAGGGAACCGGAGCGGGAGCAGCGTTTATTTCGAACACAAAATCAGCCACAAACACCAGCAAATAAAGGGCACCCATCAACAGCAAAGCGGGGGCCTTTAACTCAGAACTGCGTACTCGCCAACTGCGAACACTATCGGCAGCAACTGCCAAACTGATGGCGAAATAGGGCGCCAAAAAATCAGGATAATGGTAGTAAAAATCGTTTGGATAGAATAAAACCGCAGTTACACCAATGGCAGTTACAACTGCAAATGCCCCCAGACTACTCCTGTGGCTTACAACATTTTTGATGGCAACAACGATCACCAGCACCATAACCAAAGAGAGAAAAATAGTAACTTCCCTGTGATGCCCAATTAGCCACTCAAGAGGTGCGGAACCAGTCAGCTCGTTCAATCTGGTCCATACGCTAACCCGTTGTCCGGGTACCCTGGCCAACTGCACTGAAATCACATCATGGAAAAATCCGTACCCATCCACCAGGATAAATGGCAAGGTGACAACGCCGAATCCTAAAACAATCCCGCCGATATAACCTGTGATGCTCCGTAATTTTCCAGATTTGAGACTGATCAGCAAAATCAAACCAAGGAAGATGGCGGGTACGATCGCCCAACTCTTTATCGATCCAGCAATTCCAATAAAAATCCCGGATATTAATAGTCTTCGATTAGAGAAGTTTTCACTTCCATCGCCTAAGGCAAAATAGACTGCCAACAGACAAAATAGGTTCATGTATGGTTCGAGCAGAACAGTGGCAGATGACACGATTGCTTGGGAATAAAACGCCATAAACCCACACCCGGCAAGAACAGCCACAATTCCCCTGGATCTGACTATTTTGCCGACCAGAAATATATTTAACCCATCCACCAACACGGTTACGATTCGGGCTACAGACAGCCCGCCATCGCTTCCGATAAATTTGGCTAACAAGGCCACTGGGCTAAGTAGTAATGCTATGCCTGGTGGCTGCACCAACACGTAATCCTTATATGGAAACACGCCGTTCACAAGCTTGAGCGCAGCTCCAAAATATACACCGTCGTCATATTCGGTCAAGCCACCTAAGTGCCCAGGGACCGAGAGCAATGACAGCCGGACAATGACCCCCATCAGAGATATAACCGCTGCCACAAGAAGCGGATTGGCAGCTAATCGAGTCGTGCCAGATCGCCGAGTAAAGGAATACCTCACGTTTTCGAGCTTTCCTCCTCGACGAGTCTCATTAGGCTAGATCGCTATACCTATTGCGAATGCCACCGCCAGAGCCAACTGCATCCTTCCGGTTGCCCCCAGTGCCGGAATTAAATCAACACCCTTTGCTCCAGAGCGGATAGCTTTTAGCGGCGGTATTGCCAACGGAATTGCCAATAGCCCGATAAAGGCATAACGGAAATAATAAGTTGATACCAACACAAAGAGGAACATCGCCAGTATCAGCACCTGATAGAAGCTCCTGGTTGCACTGTCCCCCATCCGAACCGCTAAAGTCTTCTTCCCGGCGAGATCGTCGGAAGGTATATCCCGCAAATTGTTGACGACTAGAAGGCAAACCGAGGATATTCCCACCGGCACAGCCGCGACAAATTGATTGACATGAATGCTTCCGATCTGAACATAGGCAGTGCCGACCACCGCAACGAGGCCAAAAAAGACAAACACAAATAATTCTCCATAGCCGTAATATCCATACGGTTTTGACCCCCCGGTATAAAACCAGCCCGCTAATATCGATGCTGCTCCAACCGCTATCAGCCAGTAAGACGTCATTACTGCTAGGACCAGCCCCAAAATCCCAGCTATCAAAAAGAACAGATAAGCAGCCAGCTTGACGGATTTAGCAGATTTAAGACCAGATGCCACCAGACGCTGCGGTCCGGATCTGGTTTTATCCGTCCCTTTTACCCCATCGGAATAATCGTTCGAATAGTTAGTAGCCACTTGCAAAGCTAATGAAACGCCTAACGCAAGCATTGCTTTTAGAGGTGAGAAATGCTTCCCAGAAATTGCAATACCTGTTCCCACCAGAACCGGCACAATAGCTGCCGGTAAGGTTCGAGGGCGGGCGCCTGCCACCCATGGTGTGATTGAAGCCACTCTAGGGCCTTCTGGGGAATCGGCCAAAATCGGGTTTTCGTTTATTCACGTATGCGTCTCGACCCTCCTGCCCTTCCTCTGTCATATAAAACAGCATGGTGGCATCTCCCGCCAACTGCTGAACACCAGCTAATCCATCGTCTGCCGCATTAAAGGAAGCCTTCAGCATCCGCAACGCAATTGGAGATAGCGCTAGCATTTGCCTACACCAATCAACAGTTACTTCTTCAAGTTCATCAAGCGGAACCACTGTATTGACTAAATCCATCTCTAACGCTTCCTGAGCGTCATACTGCCTACATAA
>JAKBSX010000293.1 GCA_021844725.1 Actinomycetes bacterium
ATCTGGTCTGGCTTACTAGTAGGATGATTCCATTCGAACAAATTATTTGATTAGGAAATTGCACGAGAGCTTGAGCAAAGACGACTGGAACAAAATCATAATAATACTAAACAGCGTAATAGGAGTTGGTGTGAATTCATGAACGATAGTGGTTCCTCCGCCAAGCACATTAAGAGCATTCAGGAGTGGTGGCCAGACAGGTTAGATCTCAAGATCCTTCGGCAGAATTCGCCAAAGTCGAATCCAATGGACAAGGATTTTGACTATAGAAAGGAATTTGCGAGCTTAGACCTTGCAGTGGTGAAGAAGGATATCGCGGTGCTTTTGACAAAGTCTCAGGAATGGTGGCCTGCTGATTTTGGCAATTACGGTCCTTTGTTTATCAGGATGGCATGGCACAGTGCCGGTACTTACAGAATCCATGATGGAAGGGGCGGAGGTGGCTCGGCACAACAGCGATTTGCACCACTTAATAGCTGGCCTGACAACATACTCCTAGACAGAGCCAGAAGATTGCTATGGCCCATCAAGCAGAAGTACGGCAAGAAAATTTCATGGGGGGATTTGATCATCCTTGCTGGAAATGTGGCTCTCGAGAGCATGGGTTTCAAGACCTTCGGATTTGGCGGTGGAAGGGAGGATGTCTATGAACCCGATGAGTCAGTATACTGGGGAAGCGAAAGTGAGTGGCTCGGAGATAGGCGATACTCGGGTGATAGGGAACTAGAAAAGCCACTGGCCGCGGTTCAGATGGGACTAATATATGTCAATCCGGAGGGTCCGAACGGGGTTCCCGATCCCATTGCAGCGGCAAAAGACATCCGGGAATCATTCTCCAGGATGGCGATGAACGATGAGGAAACAGTTGCACTCATTGCTGGAGGACACAGTTTCGGGAAGACCCATGGGGCCGCTCCACCTTCCTACGTAGGTCCAGCACCAGAGGCCGCGCCAATAGAGAACCAGGGAATCGGGTGGGTGAGTACTTACAAGTCTGGTAAGGGCGACGACACCATCGGCGGTGGACCTGAGGTCATCTGGACAACAACACCCACTAAATGGAGCAACAATTTCTTAGAGACCCTCTTCAAATACGAGTGGGAACTTACAAAGAGCCCTGCAGGTGCATATCAGTGGGTTGCCAAGGGCGGGGCGGGAGCAAATACGGTTCCAGACGCCCATGACCCAAACAGGCGGCATTCACCAACCATGCTCACTACCGATCTTTCTCTAAGGTTTGATCCGGTGTACGAAAAGATCTCCAAACGATTTCTTGAACATCCAGATCAATTCGCCGCAGCCTTTGCTCGAGCTTGGTTTAAGCTAACTCATCGTGACATGGGCCCCAAGGCAAGATATCTCGGGACTGATGTACCGAAAGAAGATCTCATATGGCAAGATCCAATCCCGGCAATTGACCACAAACTAGTTGACGAAAAGGACATTTCAGATTTGAAGGTCGCTATTCTCAATTCAGGCCTGAAAGTCCGTGAACTTGTATACACGGCGTGGTCGTCTGCTTCGACTTTCAGAGGCAGTGACAAGAGAGGAGGAGCGAATGGATCTCGCATTAGACTTGCGCCGCAGAAAAGTTGGGAAGTAAATGAACCGGAACAGTTGGAGAGAACACTCGAGGCTCTGGAAGGTATCAGGAAGGAATTCAACTCAAAGGCAAAAGATGGGAAGAGGATATCGCTCGCAGATCTAATAGTCCTGGGAGGTAATGTCGGTGTTGAAAAGGCTGCCAAAGATGGCGGATTCGAGATCAAAGTTCCCTTTGATCCGGGGCGCATGGACGCCCTAGCAGAGCAAACGGATGTGGAATCCTTTTCCGTACTAAAGCCCGAAGCTGATGGTTTTCGTAACTACACATCTACTTCCAAGAGTGCGAAAGAGGAATTCCATTTCGTCGACAAAGCTCAGCTGCTTACCCTTACAATTCCTGAAATGGTAGTCCTTGTGGGAGGAATGAGGGCATTGGATGCAAATTATGGTCACTCCCAGAACGGAGTGCTTACTCAACGCCCAGGTTCACTCACAAATGACTTCTTCGTGAACTTACTCGACATGGGAACTACATGGAAACCAAGAGACGATTCGCACACATTGTTTGATGGGACAGACGCGAAAACAGGGAAAGTCAGATGGACAGCTAGCCGCGTGGATCTGATAATTGGTTCTCATTCTGAGTTGCGCGCAGTTGCTGAAGTCTATGGAAGCAATGATGGGAAAGAAAAATTTGTGAAGGATTTCGTCGCCGCGTGGGCGAAGGTAATGAACCTGGATAGGTTTGATCTCAAGTAGAAATAATGTGCATTCATGCTAGATTTGTCAAGCACTCGGCATAACAACTCTTGCAGTCGTCAATAGCGTCTCCAATGATCTTCTGAATACGATTGCGCGGTAAGCGACGACACAAATAGCGGGCCCGGTGGTATTTGGTTAAAGTATTAAGCGAATCTTGTGTGCTAGCTTCGAGCTGGCAAGGTAATTCCTTCTTGGGATCTCCTACCTTCTTTCAGTCATTGTTATCTGCCTGTTGACATAAATTGCTCAGAGGACTTACGTAACACGTCGTGATTGGAGCTACCATTACGGCGCAAACACCAAACGCCTGCGAACATCGAAGCAGCACTTAAGGTCACAATAGCAGCTAAGACTATTACTTGCTGAACGTCTTGAACAAAATATGGCCGGCAAGTCACACTTGCACAGAGCAAACCGTATGAATCCAAGTCAATCCATGTCAAAAATGTTGTTAGAGCTATTGATGTGAGACCTAGTGAAAGTAGCCCAGAGCCTATCAAGAATCTTTTGCTCTGATCTGGGTCTTTCTTCCTCCACCAGGAGTTGGCGCCCAAGCCGACAATTATCCCGAAAACCAGAAAATACAAAGATAGCCAATATGCTGCAGTAGCAAACCCAGAAAGTGGGTACTGGATTTCTCCAAGTCCGTTCAACTGAGTGGTCTCTACTCTGACGCCTGCAGTGACTGTTGTAAAAATGAATAAGAGAGCAGAAAGTCCGAAAATTATGACTGTGCTATTCTTCATGTCAATAAGTAGATGATGTCTGCTCAATCTTTCATCCTTCTGGTTTGAACGACCGCAAACTTACCTTAATTGAGTGCGAGGATCGCTTTAAGTTTTGACTATCCCCAGAGATGTATATTTTCCGCTAGATAGCAGCACGAAGAGTAGTAGAATGTTGTTGTTGGACTTGAATTTTGGACTGTTGCATCAAGGTACCACGTGCTACTTGAATAAGTCCAAGTGTTATCAATGTAAGAATGCGGGCCATATATTGATTCGGCAGTTGGTATTGCTGTCCAAGCCCAGTTTCTATAGTACGATGGATTCTGGAAATCTACGTTGAGTGTTGCATAGAAAGCGCTTTGCGCCCAAACACCGAATTGATAGAAATATGCAGTGAAGTACGGGTAATCAATGATCGTGTCAGTACCAAGATAAAGGTCGTGCGTAAAGCTTGAAGGGGGAACGTAGGAATAATACTGCATCCAATTTACTCCATCATACGAGTACAGCCAATATATGGTTGTGCTTGTTGTTTGAATCTGCAAGTATATTGGTTGACTGTTTGACAGACCATAAATATCCAATATAAAGGCCGTGAGCTCGGTCGCAGAAGCAACCCCACATCCATAAGTTATTCCTTCACAAACCTTCCACATATCTGCTACTACGCCATGCGTGCCATCGGGGTACAAAACATGCGCCGACCTAATTGCATAATCAATCCCATTGTGGCAACAATCATCTGATTTAAAATTCAGTGTACCTTCAAGAAAGTTACCGCTAGGAATTACTGAAGCTGAGGTTCCCGGAAAACTGATCTCGCCTTTTCCTGCTGTTGCGGTACAGTAATTGTTTGGTTGACAACCGTTTGCAGTCATATATCCGCCAATGTACGGCCTCGAATACATTGCAGCATCAGGTGAAAGCCCTGCTTTTGGAGAACCACCAACTGTGATTATAGTTCCGTTATACAAGGTGGCGTTATATGGAACCGAAGCCGCCACCCCATCGGTGCTGTTGTAATTCATCAAAGTGGGAGGGAGTACAGCAGCATTTAGATTGGTTGCGTTTCCAGCTGATGACAGCCTGTTGTAAGAGGCGTAAGTGTAGTTTGTCGTCGTGCTACCCTCTACTTTCTGGATCATGTTTCCCGAGGCGTCGTACGAGTAATCGATAGTACCCGTCCACCGCTGGCAGAAGTTATCTGGTTTAGAGCGTTATAGCCATAACTCTCAGAGTCTATGTTCAACACGTTTCCCGTACCATCGTACGTGTAGTTGAGGTCGAGCAATTTTGTCTGTCCCTCCATTGCGAGAATTCTCGTTGGCCTGTCTCTAGAATCGCACGTGTAGGTCATCTTCAATCCGTTCGAGTACGTGATGGAACTGATCTTCCCGTCAAGTGTGTACGTGAAATTGGCGAGAGTGCCAACGCGAAGCAGGCGATAAGGCCTCCTATTTCGAGTGGAAGGGTGGAGGCCTCCAGGCGAAGGAGCAGACAGAGAGAGTGATACTTTCCGTGTTGATCCCGCTGCAGGAAGAAGAGAGTGAAGAAAAAAGACGCATCACCTGGTCTGAGCTCGTTCAGAGGACCGGGTTGAGCGAGCCCACTCTTTCGAAGAGACTGCACGACCTGGAATCAAGGAGACTCGTAAAAAGGATCGTCGATATGAAATCGGGAAAGTATCCCACTCCCGTCTATTATGAAGCAACGGAGGAAGCAAAAGACCCGGAACTTCACAGAACGATGTTTTTCGCAAAGGTTGCAAGTCACTCGTTTCACTTGGCGCTGCTTGAATCAGAAAAGAATCCCAAAGAGATGTTGAATGAGGCGAGCAGGAGCCTAGCTTCCTCTATCCTGTTCATTCTTTTCAAAGACATGGAAAAACTGCTTGCAACCGGAAGCAGACCGTTCCCAGATCAAGCTACGAGATCGATGCTTCGAGAATTTGACTATTCTTTCGTGGAGAAGGCGCTCGCTATGTACCTCCTTCACTTCGTCAGAGAAGTCGATCTGCCAAAGCCTCGGAAGAAGAAATTCAAAGAGTTAGTGGAGACTTTTCAGAGCC
>JAKBSX010000294.1 GCA_021844725.1 Actinomycetes bacterium
GAATCCGTCCGGTGTGCGTCCCCCTTCCGGAAAGATGATTAGTGACCAGCCATCCTTCAACAGTGATTCAGCGAGCTCAGCAGATTTTCTATTGACTCTGTTGCGCTCGATCGGGATTGCTCCGGCAAGGCCAGCCCAAAGTGTGGCTTTCCAGGTGCGGTCGAAAAAGTAGTCAGCTCCCGCTCCGATCACCGTCTTGTGCCTATAGCGGATGGGCAAGTGAGATGCAAGCAATGGGGTGTCTAGATGCGACGAATGGTTGGCAGCGAAGATCGCAGGAACTGGTGCACCTTTAATACGGTCCTCTCCAAAGATGGTAGGGGGAATGAGCGTCTTAATGAGTGGTCTTGCCATTCCGTCAAGAAACAGCGCCCGAAGCATTCTCACCGGATACTTCCTAGACCACGTTGTGTCGTAGTTTGCCCCTAGTGCGGATCTTTTGGGAGTCCGTGCCACGGTCGAAGGCCAGTTGGGTGCTTTGAATGGAAATCCCGGCAATGTTTCGAAGATCACCTTCTTTAGCCTCTCTGATGACATATCCAAGTTCTTCCCTTCCTGAAAGCAGAGCTACTACTTGACGTCAGCCATCACGAGCGGCGGAGAGTGCAGATGTGTGAGAGATGGATCAGGGCCCACGACACTCTTGGCCATTTCAAGAGCGTCGGCCATTGTGCTGGCGCTAATGAATCCCAACCTATGCACGGTCTTGGGATCACCCCCAAGGATGATCACCGCGCCAAGATGATCCAAGGCGTGTGCACCCCAATACCACATGTAGAAAGGATGAACTCCGTGGTAGGCATGGCCAGTCCGATACAGGTGGATGTACCACGGGTCTGTAGCAAAGGCGTTTTCGTATTTGCTTTCGATTTCGATTGGGTCGGTGGTATCGGCAAGCACGTTTTCGAAAAAATCGATGTAACTCGGGTGGAATGTTGGATCGAATTCTCTGCGGGTGGGATGGCTTAGAATGAGCACCCCTCCCTTTCGAACCATTGGTTTGCCCTTATACATATTGAAGAAGTAACCGAGGCCAAGACAGTACACAAGGATCGGATTCGGGCAAACATTCAAAGCCGGGATTGCGCAGTTGGCGAAAAAGTCTGACGTTCCAGTAATCCCGGTTTTCATAAAAGGGACATATGACGCGCTTGGCAAGAATTCAAGAACCTTCAAGCCCGGACCCACCTCTATCAATTTCGGCTTTCCCATGCAGCTTGGCGATGGTGAAGATGTTCGCGCGTTCACTCAAAGAATCCAAAAAGCCGTGGGTCAATTATCCCATGAACTAGAAACCGACTGGTGGACAGCACGCATGGCTGCGGCACGAGAAATGACGCCCGAGCTCACCGGACCCGAGGAGAAGGGTTGGCGGGACGAATGGAATCGAACAAGATCGAAAGAAACTAAAGATTAACATCTTGGCTTTCTCCTAAAGCCCAGTATGGCCCGGCGAAATGTCGTCGTGCTGAGGTGATCGACAAGTTCGTTTTTCTCTGGATCAACCCTGGCGACGAGCCAGCTATGCGCAACTTGGGATCATCGACCGAGGAGCGGAGGGTTTCCTGTAGCTGAGAAAGACTGGTGACGAGCCAGCTGTGCGCAACTTGCGATCATCCCTATGTCCATAGGTGTTTCTGGGGATCGACCCCAGAAAATCTGGCATGAAATGCACCACTTATACATCATGAACATCGAGCGCCTTTCGAGATAACGTGCAGAGTGCAATTTCGCTCCATACCAGTACAACAGAATTTTCCGTGAACTTAAGGTTCCAGATCTAGGAGAACATGCCCCTGTTTCACGCGTCCTCTAGCTCTTCGTGAAAAATGCATGCTCTACTCCTTTCTTCCAATCCAAAAAGCCGTTGGTGCTCCTGTTGTTTCGAGTTCCGTTATTCTCCATCACTTATGTAGTAACAACTTGGAGTGTCCAGACCTTTTGTCAAGCGGTCGCCCCGGGTCGAGCATTAGCTCGTCTTCAGCGAGAATCGCCCTCTCTGGATCACAGCATGCCTCTTCCGGACGTTCGTGCGCTGCTCGTTGGACATTTGTCACCGCTTGAGGGCCAGTCTTCTCTAACTTTAAACCTGGTAGACGCAAGGTGAACGAGGCCAAACAACATCTAGCTGCCCATCGCAAAGGATAGATCGCACCGTATTTGTACATTAGGACAATTGCCAGGATTCGACTGAAACGCCGAGCTGGTGCGGCCGCAAACGCTCCCACTTGTCGTCTCCAGTATGACGATCGCGTCATCGCGCTGAGGCTCGGAGAAAATCTGCAGAGCATCGTTGAAGCATTTGCATCGAATGCAGGCGCAAAATTCCAGCGACGCTCTCGTATCGCACTTTTTGTGCGCGCTTTCTCGACCCACACGTCATCTCTACATGACTCCCGCCTCAAGCTGGAAAATAGCTGGGCCACGCTTGTATTCAGCGACGTTTTCAATCTCGGCCATACACGCCTTCATGGTCGCAATTTCTCGCGGCATGTTCATGTAATCAGCAAACAGCACACCTCGAAACAACTAAAAAGGCCCTGTTGCGCATTGCAACGCGCCATGTTTTCGGATCGTCGAAATTTCTTAGTTGGCCGAAAGAAGTTAAAAAGACTTCCGCTAGTCGACCAGACGTAGTCCAGAAGGTGCGATTGAAGTAACTTCTCCAGCCAGTTCGATGACAAATTCGGTCAAATGCCCGGGAAACACATATTCCGAGAAAAGAACTGGATCTCCAGCCGAGTCAAAGGTCGTTCTCAAACACCTAAGCGCAGGAGACCCCACGGGAACGCTGAAGAGCTTCGCATCCTCTTCTGAAATGGCAATCGCACTTATGGTCTGCATGGCTTTCGAAAGCGGCTTCTTTAGTAACTTTCGGTCGGTCAATAGATCGTAAAACGAACTCTCCTCGTAATCGCTCAAAGAAAAATGCTTGGCCAGAGAAGATGGAATCCACACTGTTACACGGGCAAAAGGAAGCTCGTCGGCCAGATTTACCCTGCGCACACGCAGTATTTCCTTCTGGCCAAGAACTTGGGCTATCTCAGCCGAAGATTCGCAGACTTCGGAGTCCAAAACCTTCCGTCTCGGATGGACTCCCATTTCGGCCAGTTGCTCCTCAATAGTAGAAAAACGCCCTAGACGCTGCCTCAATGGAGGTGAAACGACTAGCCACCCAAAGCCCTGTCTAGAGTCCACATGCCCTTCTTCGCGTAAAACCTCGAGAGCTTTACGTACGGTTATCCGAGAAACTTCGTAGACTGATGAGAGCACCGCCTCGCTAGGCAGCACCTGATTGGCGCCAAGAGTACCGTCTAGAATCTTGGATCGAAGTTCGCTTGCTATGTTTAGGTATCTAGGGCCGACCTGTCTTATACTTGTATTATATCAAGTCCAAATCAAGGAGAGCATTGTGGCAAAGGTTACAGCGGGGACTCCCCGAGATCTTGTCGAAAGCGTGTACTCCCGTCTCGACGAAAGAGTGTCGCTCGGAAGGCAAAGGTTGGGGCGCGGTCTTACGCTCACGGAAAAGATCCTGTTCAACCATTTGGCAGATCCAAACGGCCAGCAAATCGACAGGGGTAAGAGCTACGCAGAGTTTTATCCCGACCGAGTGGCAATGCAGGACGCCACAGCCCAGATGGCCCTTCTGCAGTTCATGACAGCAGGCTTACCCTCAGTGATGGTTCCAACCACGGTTCATTGTGACCACCTCATCCAGGCTGAAGTTGGAGCGGCTCAAGATCTCGCTGCAGCAGAGAACATCAACAAAGAGGTCTACGATTTTCTGAGGTCTGTATCGGCAAAGTACGGAATCGGCTTCTGGAAGCCCGGCTCCGGGATAATCCACCAGGTGGTTATCGAGCAGTACGCCTTTCCAGGCGGAATGATGATAGGTACCGATTCGCACACGCCCAACGCCGGAGGCATGTCCATGGTTGCGATAGGCGTTGGAGGCGCTGACGCCGTTGACGTGATGGTCGGCTCGACATTCGGGCTACGTTATCCAAAGGTAATCGGCATAAAGCTCACCGGAACAATGTCAGGATGGACATCGGCAAAGGACATTATTCTAAAGGTCGCGCAGATCCTCACTGTCAGCGGTGGAACCGGCGCCATCATCGAATACTTCGGTCCCGGCACCCAAACCATAGCTGCCACAGGCAAGGCAACGATCTGCAACATGGGAGCCGAAATTGGCGCGACATGCTCCATCTTCCCCTATGACCATCACTCCAGCGAATATCTTAAGGCCACCGGTCGAGCGGATCTTGCCGAACTTGCAAATAGCCACATCGACCATCTCAACGCCGACCAGGATGTTTTGGAAAATCCACAAAGATACTTCGACCAGGTAATTGAGATCAATCTTGACACGCTCGAACCGCACATAGTGGGTCCCCATACCCCCGACCTTGCCAGGCCGGTATCGGCGATTGCCGACGAGTCCAAAACGAACTCATGGCCCTTGAAGCTATCGGCAACACTGGTGGGATCGTGCACCAACTCCTCTTATCAAGACATATCACGAGCGGCAAATATTGCCCGACAGGCCAAGGCGCAAGGACTCCATGTAAAGTCTCCCCTTCTTGTAACACCTGGAAGCGAGAGGGTGCGGGCGACGATTGAGCGTGACGGCCTTCTTTCGGACTTGGAGGCGATTGGAGCGACCGTTCTTGCAAACGCGTGCGGGCCTTGCATAGGTCAGTGGAACAGGAATGACATTGCGCAAGGCGAGCCAAACTCAATTCTCAACTCCTATAACCGCAACTTCCCGAAAAGAAATGACGGAAACCCGGGGACACTTTCCTTTATAGCCTCTCCAGAGACCGTTGTCGCGTACGCTCTTGCTGGAACTCTCGACTTCAACCCGCTAACGGACACAATCGATGGATTCAAATTAGATGCACCTGTTGGCGAGGAACTGCCCTCCAGGGGTTTCGAATCCGGAGAGTCGGGATTTCTAGCCCCGCCCGACGACGGTTCGTCGATAGTGGTTAGCGTAGATCCCGCCTCAGACAGGCTGCAACTTCTTCAGCCGTTCCCGGCCTGGGACGGCCGCGATTTCGAAAATCTCGTGGTGCTGATGAAGGCGAA
>JAKBSX010000295.1 GCA_021844725.1 Actinomycetes bacterium
ATCTACAGGTCCCTCAGGAAAGGTCAAGCAAATTCCTAAACCTGCTTCCAAACAAGCTCAACCTCAAGACATTTCAACTCTTATTACGGCTGTGCTTCCATTGGCTGATCGCTATCTAAAACTCCATGAAACTGAGTTCAATTCTATCAAACAAAGAGACGAAATGGCAGGAAAACATAATAGAAAACTGACTTATGCATTACTCGTTTTCCTGGGGTTAATTATAGCCGCGATGACTGGTCTAACATTTGCAGGAAAGGTGACTGGAGAAGCACTGCTTTTCCTTATAGGCATCGTAGTGGGTTATGTCATAAACATGGTCCAAGGTTTGATATACATGCCGTGGGAGAGCGAGCCTGGTAAAGATTGAGGAGGTGCGGGATGAGTGAGTGGAAGATTGATTGGCGCGGACCCCTTAGAAGTTGAATCGCTAGCGAAGTTAAATTATGGAATGGAAGGAATAAAGATGAAAGCTAGTGTGTACGATGCCGAAGGAACGATCGGAGAAGAAGGAGGGAAAGAACCAATAAACAAGCAACTTGACTTTGAATTCGAGCGTACCGGGAAGAGAGAGCGCGATAGTAAGGATAGTGAGGAAAGAGGTGTCGGAGAGGCAACACTCGTAGCGACTGGA
The DNA here is from genome assembly GCA_021844725.1 of Actinomycetes bacterium. The sequence continues at coordinate 635 of JAKBSX010000295.1, forward strand.
AAATGTCATTGAGTTGACCGAACAGAGAAATAAAACATTTGGAGGGTAAAATCATGGTGTTTCATGCACAACAAAGTGCCGGGAATGGTGGTAAGATATTAATTCAAGACGATCCCAAGCTTACGGTCAATAGCCGACTTCCGTTTTGTGTAATAGATTTGGAATTGGCCATATCTATTGAGTTTGGCTCCTTACCGCAACCACCAAATGCGCGGCCCATTAATACCGTTTACAAAATTAAACAGTCCATCTTAGAAATCAATTTTGGTGACGTACCTGTAGGTAATTCGATTTTATCATTTCAAGAAACAATCCCCCAGATGGTGTCGCAGGTGCACTACCAACTCCGTTTGCCGATGGAGGCTGTAAACTTCATAGAGTCAAAGAGAACTAACGACATTGATATTTTGCTCCATTTGACAGGTACCTATGAGGAAGTTCGTGTAGACAACCCAAATCAAGGAACAGGTTCCTCAGGTTCTATACGCCTTTCTGGTCATTGGTCGTTTTCTCAGGCTAAGTGGGTAAAATTTCTTTCTGAAATTGGATACGGGGAAAAGTGGATAGTTGAGATTGACAGGCCGAAGCTTGAGGGATTTCATGAAATCAATGAGCACATACAGAAAGCAGGACAAAATTTGTTTGAGCATCACAAGGCCGACGATGCCATGAGGGACCTGCGAGCTGCATGGGACGCGTCAACACCTTATTTTGACAATTACAAAGTCAGGATGGACCAGCTCATTGACTCAGGTTCAAAAGCCGAGGAAAGTGAACCTTCAAAGTCTAAGAGGATAGGAGAAATTCAGAAATGGATAAAGAAATTTACTCAAATTGGCCCGCACAATCCAATTTACTCCGTTACGTTCGAAGATGCTTTGATGGCATATAGACTGACAGTATCCACGTTTTCTTACCTATCGGGATTTCTGGTAAGTTCTATTGAGGAAAACGAGAACGAAAATAAAGGGTGAAAAAGCAATGCAATTCAAGCTCAAGATTAAAATTGAGAGAGAAGACTGCGACTCCTGCAGATTCCGATCGGAAACACTCGGCGATATGTTCAAGAGGATGAATGTGAAGGAAGTCCTATTCTTCATGAAGCGTGAGTTGACTGAAGAGGGGCAAACACTTTAAGAACTCCACAATGGAAAAGCGAGAGGAACCCGGAAATATGGATTACAAAAGGTGAAATTTGAAACATGCCGGAAATAATTTTTACGGACACTCAGATTGAGAGTTTCATCCAGGAGCCAAAGTCGCCTAATTCCGACATATCCACACTCCAAACACGGATGAAGTACAAACAGGGTCATAAAGAAAACCAATTGGAACTTCAGGGTCAGAAAGGCTCGCGCTTCACGTTAATATTGAGACAAAGTGAGCATAACCAGTTAGACTTCAGTGTGATACTCGGTTGCTTGATTCCAGGCACAAACAAAGTATTTCGTCTCAGGAGATACAACGGTAATGGCCATGTGCACTCAAATAAAATAGAAAAGACGAGAATCATATATAAATTTCACATACATTACGCAACAGAGAGATACCAGATGAGGGGATTCTTTGAGGATGGATATGCAGAGGCAACAACTAAGTATGCTACGCTCACGCAGGCGATTCAAGTCGCGAAACTGGAGTGTGGCGTAATTTACCAAGGAGACACCGCCACTCTAGAAAGTTTTTTCGGGCCTGACAAACATGAGGGTAATTTATGACCGTTCAAATCGATATAGAGAAATCGTTCCGTGAAAAAGTCTGCGAAGAAGTGAATTTGATTTCGCATGGCGTCAATAGGTACCTTGTTGAAACGCCTTACATTTTCGGCGATGGGGATGCTTTTGTAATCGTCCTTAAGAAGCAAGGCAACAAGTGGATATTAACTGATGAAGGACACACCTTCATGCACCTTAGCTATTTCTTGGACATAGACGACATTTCCGAAGGAACAAGGGGTAAGATTGTTGAGAGCACCCTTTCTGCGTTTCAAGTTGAAGAGAGAGGCGGGCAGCTCATTACTGAAATCGAAGGCAACGATTTTGGAAACAGCCTCTATGATTTCGTTCAAGCTGTTATGAAGATATCCGACGTCACTTTTCTTTCCAGGGAGAGAGTAAAATCGACATTCTTTGAAGATTTTAAGAAGTTTATCTCAGAAACAATACCGAAGGAAAATCTGGAATTTTTTTGGCATCACCAGGAGCTTGACAAGGAGGAAAAATATGTAGTTGACTGTAAAGTAGAGTCGAATGGGAGCCCAATCTTTGTATTCGCCCTTACGAACGATGATAAAGTCAGAGATGCGAACATCATCATTCAACAATACCGGCGATGGAATCAGAAATTCACTTCTCTGGCTATTTTTGAGAAACAGGAAGATATAAACAGACGTGTGCTAGCGAGATTTACAGATGTCTGCGACAGGCAGTTTTCATCACTAGAAGGAAATAAGAACAATATCAAGAGCTTTCTTATCCCTAATAGGTAATATTCATTATATTTGAACGGCACATATTCCCTCAGTTCATGCCCGCATTCATCGCAATGCGCCATTTGTTCGTCGACAGTGTCGGGTCCACGGGCTCAGAAACAATGTATCACATCTGCGCACATGTTGCACATGATGAAGGGGAAAATGGTGAAACTCTCGATGATTTCCAATTCCAGTAAAACAGCTACAATTTTGCCCACTTTCCTCATGGCTTCTCATGCGTGGTTATAGACGTTTCCGCTTATCGTTTTGAGTCTTGACCGGAAAAATAACGGCAAAGACAAATCGCATTTCTGAAATCGATTGTATGCACAACTATCATCGCATAAGACCATGTGCTGCATAGGCCGCATGCACATTGAAAGACCCGAAGGACAGGAAGTGTGTCCTGGCACAGGTGAAAAGGCAGACTGACACAATGTGTCGCACAAGACGTATATATGCAAACGTTATTGTATAACACGTCATAATACGTCACGTCATAAATTATTTGGTCAAGGAGGGGACGAATGTATCAAGCATCATTGAGAGCAACGGGTGAGGCTGACATTGATCGAGTTTATATCGATACAAAGGCCGATTGGCTCCCAACAAACAGAGTCTGTGGTTGCCCCGAAGGGAGGCTGAATTGCCTGAGTAGGAGAGAAACTTTTGAATTGGGTTCGACTGTCTTGAATATCAAGAGAAGGCACAGATGGAAGGAGAGACACTCCGCAAGATTCATTCCCGAGCTACCGGAGCGGTACATAAAGCTTTTTTCACACGCAGGTGACACAGTACTAGATCCATTCTGCGGCTCCGGGACCACAAATGTAGTGGCAAAGGAACTGGGAAGAAATAGCGTTGGAATAGACGTCAATCCCTATTCAGCCAAGATGTCATTTGACAGGGTCGGAAAGACCGGCTCATCCTACAAGACCATCCATAGTATTTTTACAGGCGATGCGAGAAATGTCTTGGGATTATTGCCCAATAAATCGATTGATTTGATTGTCACATCTCCGCCATATCTGGATGTCGTAGACTATGGCCATGACGACACGGCCCAGCTGGGTAACATAGGCAATTATCAGGAGTTCATAGATGCCATGGCCGAATCGTTCGAGCAGGCGTATCGAGTTTTGAAAGATGGTAAGTACATGGTCGTGAATACTCAGGACCTTTACAAGAAAACAGTCAAAGCTCCCTTGCACAGCGATTACATCAACATATGCAAAGACATTGGCTTTGAACTCAACAACATCAACATCTACATATTGAACTACAGTAACGGAGGCAGGCTTGTCTTCGGTTATCCATTAACCTACTACCCCAAGAATGACCATGAATTTAATCTGATTTTCAAGAAGTGACGTTTTCCGCTGGCTTCAGTGTGGGCATGCTAAGTCAGAAAGCTAAATATTGTGTAATTGTGTTTGCCTATTGAGTGGTGAAAATGACTTCGATAACTATCGACGGCATAGAAGGGCAGCTTGAAAAGAGAGTTAATAACGATGGGAATGTCAATGTGGCCGAGTGGAAGGGCAGGGATGTAATCGTCCTTCTGAAACCAAGGACATACGGTCAATTCGACAATGCTGAACTAAAAGCAAGAGTATTCGACACAACTCGGGAATTCACGAAGGATGATTTGCTGTTGGAAATAGAGAAGGAATTGCATTTGGATGCCGATCTAACTGGTTACAACGACACAGATGGCACAATAGACAAAACCGCCCTATCGACAATACTGTTAGGCATAAGGCGCCTTAAGGAGAATTCGATTCCAAGATCAGATGATTGAAGGTGTAGAACACGCCTTCGGATCGCTATCGCCTATGTGCCTCTACTCGTCAAATCGCATGTGTAATTGGCGGTTAAGGCTGATAACTCGGCACTTTTCGTCAGTTATAATAAAACAGCTTCGTCCTGTTCCAGTTCTTCTCAAAGAGTCTGATGTTGTCACAGAAGCTCTTGTAC
>JAKBSX010000296.1 GCA_021844725.1 Actinomycetes bacterium
CGCCAAGCCACGTCTTTGCCCGCCAGCGATATGAAAAGGCTGATGCTAGCGAACTATTTGGTGAAGTTGAGAGCGGCTGGCAAAAGATTGACAACATTACCGATGAAGCTCTTGAAGCATTTAGGAACGGCTGCAGAGAGAGTGAACTGAGTAAAGATGACTTATTTGCCTATGCTTACGGTGTTCTGAACCATCCGGAATATCAGGAACGTTACCAAAACAACCTGACGAAAGAATATCCACGACTCCCATGGTTAGAGAACCATCGAGAGTACATCGAAATTGGTCAGCAATTGTTAGACCTACACATCAATTATGAATCGGTTGAGCCGTATCCGCTCGAGGAAAGATTCAGTTTAAATCCGCCCACTGACCAAGTTGTTCTTTATCGAGCGGTCGATATGAAACATCCGAGTCGCAAATCCGGTAAACGCGGTAAAGAGGACTGGGACAGGACTCGAATTGTAGTCAATCCCTATTTGACGCTTGATGGCGTACCAGAAGAGGCGTCACTGTGGATGCTCGGAGGTAGACCAGCTCTGGAGCTTTTCCTAGACCGCATGAAACCTAAGACTGATGCAAAGAGTGGGATCAGGAATGATCCCAACGATTTCTCTGACGATCCTAAATATGTCGTGGAATTGACAAAGAAGGTTGTCAAGGTGTGTATCGAAACCTGCAGATTGCATTTTGAATTTCCGGAATATACAGAGCGTGCGTTATTGACCGAGAAAGATTTTCCCAAAACTTAGGTGATGGTGGAAATGTCCAATGATAAAGATTACTCGGTACCGGAACTCAAAGTAGCTCGGGAAAAGTTTACAGAGGAATTAGAGGAAAGGATAGCTAAAGGCGAGGAGATGTTTTCCCGAGATATACGTGATCCTGTAGCAGTGGAAAACCTAAGCAGAGACTTTCACATATGGAATGACTTCAATGAAAGACTACTTCAGGCAAGGTTCACTTCGAACAGCGTTGCCGAGAACTATATGCCATTTATGTACATGTCCACAGGGTCTAGACGTCAGCCAATGAGGCGGCTTGGTTTAGTCAAAGATGATATTCGTCGTGCAAACAATCGACTCCTCTCGATCAAAGAACAGCTCCCCTTGTATCAGATGGCGGCGGCGGTTTCTGTAGATACATATTCTGAGTCAAGTTATGATCCCGACCAAGGTGGGACCAAAATTTTCCTTGTCCACGGTCGTAACGAAGAAGTCAAACAGGAAGTTGCAGAGTTCATCAAAGGAGTTACTTCTGAGCGACCTCTGATTCTTGATGAGCAAACAGCCGGAGGTTCACGAACAGTTATAGAAAAATTTGAGAAATATGCAGGGCAGGCGCGTTTTGTCGTAGTTCTTTTGACCGGGGATGATATAGGTGGGCTGCGAAGTTCAGGTGACTTGAAAAATCGAGCTAGACAGAACGTAGTATTCGAACTGGGATATTTCTTTGGACGTCTAGGGCGCGATCATGTGGTTGCGCTTTATGAGAAGGATGTCGAATTGCCTTCGGATGTACACGGCATTACGTATATCGAAATGAAACGCGGCTGGACGGATAAATTAAAAGAAGAGATAAGAATAGCCGGGATTCCTACGTCGCAAATTGCGGAGGGGGATGCGACATGACTAATACAGCAGACAACAACATCGAATCAAATCAGATCGGCCCGATTCTAAACCTTATAGAACAAGATGCGAGAAACTCCCCCTCGTTGGAATCGCTTAGGACGATCGAAAAGAATATTTGGAAGTGGTACTCGGAAATGTTTCCGGAGCCAAATCAGATGAATCTAGAACTAGAAGACATAAAGAGATCATGGCAAAGAACTGTTTTTGAGCAGAATCACGCAGCGTTTCTACTAGAGCAACAAGGTTTTGTGGAATCAGCCGTTGCAAATGTTCGTTGCGCAATGGAGCACGCAATCCATGCTTGTTATATAGATCAAGATGTCAATGCGCGTGACCAGATTGCCAAAGCTGCATCAAAACATTTAAAGGGAATTCGAGAGTCGATTGAAGGCATCAACAACCGAGAGCTTTCAGATAATTCCGTAAGTGTACTTAGTACTTTATTGGACGGCTTATTGGATAATGACGAAAATACCGAGGGCCACGTAAACTCGCTAAAAGAAGAATGTGAACGTATTGAAAACGGGGGTAGTAGTATTTACTTCTGCTACAGATTGCTCTCAGGTCTTATGCATCCTGGACTATTTAGCGCGAGTATGCAATTTTTCCAGGTACACGCTTCCACGGATTCGATCGACTTGTTTACACCTCATTCCCAGTTCATTTTGCGATTTGGTATCGGAGCTTGCTCGTGGGCAGGCTGGTCAATCGATGCCAGTCGAGGAGTGGCTAATTTTGATGACGAATTTGGGAAAATAGCGCGAGGCTTAGATTTCGAGCCATTGCATTTTGTTAGCGCTCAGAACCTGCGTTAAGAAAGAAGAAAAAGTTTCAAAAGAATTCACTCGATCTGGAGCTGTCACATTGTGAGAGACAGTATTGGTCGTCCCGTATGAAAGTATTTGAATTGGAGCACAGTGCTAGTCAATAACGAACGACATGTTGTGATACGGATTAGTGTGCCGCGGGCAGGCCAATTAGAACCTTAGAAACTGGAATTGTCGTCGTTGCAACAAGGCCAACTGAGTATTTAAATTATCGCTCAAATGTAAAAGCATCAAGATCAATAACTGAAGAAAGTTAGATACACGTCAAGCCGAGAACGTGTCAAAATGAAAGCCCCCGCCGAAACGGGGGCTAGTCGGGAAAGACGATCTGATTCCGATCTTAACCGCTCCCAGCAACATTTGCAAGACCAAAATCATTGCGAACTTCGCGAACTCTGACAGTGATAAATTGATAATTGATGGCCGAGATATGAATACCTGATTGTCTAGCAAGACCGCTCGCTCAATGTAACACAGGCACCCGATTTCGCTCCAGTGCGTGATTTGATCGAGCGGTACTTAGTGCATGGAAATTGGATGGGACCGGGAGATTGTTTGTTGGAGTCTGATCAGATTCTTCGCTCAGCAGTGGTCGAACTAGCTGAAACTTTTGAGAGATTTTTGGAGATGTTGCCAGATGGTTCGAGAGAGAAAGTAAGTCTGGAAAATAGTACGCGAGGGGCCTTGCGGAAACGAAAAACGTTAGAAGATTTCAAAGAGTGATGAGCTGATCCACAGAGGGGCCTTAGGCAATCGAGATAACGCGGTTTGCTTTAGTAGTTTTTATCTTGTTGTGATTGTTTTTCATTTCTGTTTTTTATGTGTTCTTTTTGTTGCTATATGTTCTTTTGTCTCTTGTTGCTTTGCTTTCTTTTTTGTGCTGTGACTTGCTATTGCTTGTATTTTCTTTAGTTTTGGGATATGGACACAGGCATGGTTGTCAACTTTTTGCCCGTTACCCCTAGCGCTTGCCCATAGAATCTGTTAATTTTGGACTATGGCATTAAGAGCAAAATTACTAAACGGACCTCAATTGCGAGCGGCTGTCGACTGGGCGGCCCGGATCGATACAGCGGAAAAAAACGAGCTTGCACTTGAGGGTGAACTCGGAATTAAGTTCTTGATGGTTCCCGATTCACCCCGCTCGCCCATCCCCGCGAGCGTCGATGGAAACACCCGTCACCAGTTCCCTGTGTGGTTCGGGGACGGGGCAAGAGTGCTCGGATTTACCGGAAAAAAGATTCCCGATTTTCAGCAAAAAGCCAAGAAGGCATTTGTCCGTTCGATTATGACTCAGGGAAATTTTGCTGGTGAAAAAATACCAAACGTAAATGCCAGCCAACCCTCATATGGCATCAGGCGTTGGGCTCCCGAAAATGCCGACCAGATACTCGAGTTGATCCAAAAAAGTGCTGGAACGCGGCGCGCAGTGCAACTTGAATCCGCTATGCAGAGGGCGCTCAAGCACTCGACTAAACACTATGTCAACGCTCTTCAAACTGAACTTGGACTTGATCTGATTGCAGCGGCATGGATTCAAAATGAAGTTGCTCCTGAGCATCTTTTCGCTGACATCTATGTCTTGAGTGTTGGCGCAGCGAAGGGAGAGCTACAGACGATTGACCGTGATTCGTTCTATCGCGCAACCGATGTAGCGAAAACTGTTGCACGGCAAGCGTTCTACAATTCGATCAATTCCTCTCTTCTGAGATTGGGAGAATTGCCACTGGTCATAGAGCCAGAGCGCCAAGGGATCGAAGGACTTAACGCAACACTTGCTCGCGAAGGCATGCCAAGTTGGTGGTCAGGCAGAGGGGCGTTGGCGCTCGGGTTAAGTGGCGAAGCAACCCTTAAAGACATCAATTCTGCCATCATCGATGGGTCATGGCAGGGGCGAAAACTGCGCAGTGACAGGGTGCAAAAAATTGCTTATTCTATCGTTTTGGCCGCACCAAAAACTATCAGCATGCAACTGGCTTCAAGCGATCCTGCGGTGCGCGCCGCACTTGAAGCGGCGATGGCAAAAGCATGGGAGACCTACATTCAAACCATGGAGAAGATCCTCACTTCAAGACGAGATGAAGACGGGGTGAGATCGATAGGAATTGAGGGTTTGCTGGGTGTACATTGGCTCCACCGGACAAGCTCGACGGGAGACATGCACTTGCACATTCACGGTGTTATTGCGAGTTCAGTATTGGGGTTGGACGGAGAATGGCGAACGATCGATTCAGAGGTCTTCTATGCCACAAAGCAAATCGCTGAAGCGGATGCTATGCAAGTTCTTTATGAAGAGTTGAGCAAGAGTCTTGATCTTGGACCATATGATTGGACTTGGGTGCGAGTTGGAAGTGTTTTGGTACCTGAGATTACCGCTCTACTCCCAGCCGTTCCTGAGTTTTCCGGAGCGAGTCGGCATATGGCTGACGTAATCAAAGAAGCGGAGAAAGTTGGCGTCATAGACTCACAAACTTGGCGTGATCATGATAGGGCTTGGCGCGATCACCGGACCGACAAAGAGTCTTTGGCAGAGCGTCTTGAGCATGAACTTGATGAAAATCGGGAATCTTTTTTCCGGTAAATCCGAGCACTCTTGCCCCGTCCCCGAACCACACAGGGAACT
>JAKBSX010000297.1 GCA_021844725.1 Actinomycetes bacterium
GTTATCGCATGAAGGACGAGATCGAATCCTGATCGTACTGGGACCGCCGTCGGCATCAAAATGCTTCGGGCCGGCGGCCTGATCAAAATACACTTTCAAACCGCCATTTTCCCTACATTTTCACGCTGCCGCTAACAGAATACGACCTCTGAGCAAAAAAGGGGTCGAGTAAGACTCTCCGGAAGTCAGACTTTCCGATATCTTATCTTCAAGCCTGCATTTTCGATCTGGTACGAGCGCTGGTACTGCTTATCGTAAGGGTTAGGCAGAAAGTGAAATTTGGGCTCCTTCGAGAGGGCATTCGTGATGTGCAGGATCAAGAACTTGGTAGCCTTTTTGTTTGCGAGTTCGACAGCATGGCGTATTTCGGTGACGCCCAGTTCAAAGTACTCGTCTTCTCCCTCCGTGGCTTTCACTTCAATATGATAGGCTTTGTCCCTATTGTTGATCACAAAATCACAACCAAAACCGTCGTTAACAATCCTATTGGGGAACCTCCGGAGACTGTTTTCAGATTTCCAGCAATCTGGATTGACAATTGTAGGTCCGTATATCTTCAACAGGACTCGGTAGGCGTGGATCTCGCCCACCAATCCTATGAGACTCTCTTTTGCCTTACTGATCCTGCCCCTCGGTTTTGAAAGTCTTTTGCCAGGTCCACTATGCCCTGGAGTGCTTGTGCGGGAGGTGACTTTCTTCAAGTCAGCAATTTTATTGAGGTTAACATCAGGAAGATCATTCTCATCAATGGCCTCCGCGAGGTGATCCCAGAGTTCGCATAGATTCTCTTCAGAGTTATCGAACGGCTTTCCACACACATCTTCTAGCTGCTCCTGCTTACGGACTCTTTCTTTGTGTTGTGTAAGCCTTTCTGTTGCTCTCCCCAGTTCATCCATCGATATACCGAGTGCATCGAGCAGCGTGTTCAGATCAGATGCTTTTTCAATCTTCTCCCAAAACAGCTTTAATGTTTCAGAGGCAGGCAGGAGCTTCAGCATAGAAAAGCATTTGGACTCATTCCAAAGCTCAACGAATGCTTCTCTTCCCAGATCGCTATCAATTTGAAGCAAGAGGTCGTCTGCATCTTTCTCCCAATATCCAGCATCTACGCCATTCTGCAGGCACCAGAGAATGCCCGCCTCCTGAATCTTGAGCAGAAGCTTGCGGCAATGGTCCCGGTTCTGAGCGTAGATCTGTGTCGGGTCGGTTGTCGGCTCCAGCCTGAGTTCATCAAGCTTTTGAATGAGATCCTCGTTAGATTTGGCCTGATCGATGGCTTCGATTGCCTCAGAAGATGCCTTCCATTGAATGTACAGCGGCTTAACCTTTTGCATCACCCCACTAAACTCCACTGTCCAGCACAGACGCGAGTATTCCTCAGGGCATGGGAGGTTCTCCAGGGTGTCCGCTAGATCGTTAAACAGAAACGTGCCAGACTGATCCTTCAAAATTCTTCTTATGATACAGCGCAAGGGCACGCGCGCTGAGTGGAGATGGTTTCTGAATTCCTCAGCAGCATCTTCGTTCTTAACGAGCGATTCTCCCAAACGCTCGAGCACAAGGTTCCACTGCTCCAGTTGGAATTCCGGGCCAATGAGTTCAAATAACTCCCTTCCCAGCTGCTGGAAGTTCTCGCATTTCCGTACAATCCCCAATGCTTGATCAGGTTGGAGGAGGCCCAAGGTCATGCCTTCCAAACACTTCTTCAGCCCCTCTTCGGCGTTCACCTCCGTCAAGGCCCTTAACTTGCTCTCATCGTTATCGAACATCAAGAGCAGAGGCTTCAGAAGCCGGATTGTCCAAGACAGATCGCCAAGCCAAATCTGCTCGATCTCAGCAAAGTGAGATTCAGAGATCTTCAGGTGTCTGAGAGCTTCAAGAATTGCATCTCTCGATAGTTCGCTATGTCCGTCAAGTCTTGATAACACGAGTTTCAGCGGGATATCGAGATCGGACCGATCAATTATCGCTCCGAGGCTTTCACTGAGTTGGCTGGGGGTATCCTGGGTTTCCTTCAGTGCGAGCAGAGTTCTTGTTCTTGAGAGCCACAATGCGGGAACTGAAGTCGTAATAAGGCATTCCTGGCCCTGCCAGAGGCAGGCATCGAGATTGTCCGCCCAATGAACTCTTGCTTCTCTCAAACTCTCAATCGCTTTTGCAAATGTTTTGGTCTGGGTACCCCTTGCCTGGCTACCGGAGTGTGCAAATATACTAAGCACAACCGGTACAAGCCATTTCAATGCACTCGCAGAAAGAAGCTCTGCAGCTTCTCCTTTCCACGCCTCACCGTTCACAATCGGTTGCATCCTCAACTCCGAGGCCAATCGGACCGCCTTTCCATAGGCCCTCTTGAAACCAGTGGCGAGTCGCTTTGCATCCTTGGATTCTATTGCAACGATAGGTTTTGAGTGAAGTTCGAGACCTTCCAGAAATGAAGACGTGGCATCTGGAAGGTACACTGGTTCCCCCTCTGAAGGAGTAACAGCCTGTAAACCAGTAGTGTTCGTGTGAACAAGTATGCGAAGAGGAAAGCTGCTGCTCTCGCCTGGATCAAAGAGACTCCATGCCAATCTTACCTGACCCAGGAAAACGTCCCTGTTTATGATCTCCACCTCAGGGTTCATAAGTGCGTCGACTAGGTCCGTCAGCAGCCTGACATTATCTGAGGATCTTTCGGGATCGAATCTGGGCATGCCAAGCTGTTCTAGAATCGAGATGAGGGACGGATCACCATCCAGCCTCGCAGCCACTTCTCCAGACAGAGGACTTAAGTGGGCGAATTGATGCGACCGGCCAGCCAAAGCAAGAGAAGGAATGAACCACTTTTCTCCAGGAAGAGAGAACTCAGGGATTCCATCTTTGGTTGATACCAGCCAGTGGATATTTCTGAACCAAAAGCGGAGCGGTGATTCGCATGAAGGTGAATGACTTTGGCCACCGACCTTGGAGATCGTGAGCGTCTTCCACTCTATTTGCCATGCAGGCAAAGATTTGAGCATAATCCTCATAAACGCCAATCGGGTCCGGCTATCGAATCCCAAAAACTGATCGATCCCCGGCAAGACATAGAATTCCTGCACCTCATATGGGTACTCGTATGTGAAATACGGTCTTAAGGAGCCCTTTGCGTACTCTCTGTAGGTTTTCCAAAAGCCCTTCTCAAAGCATGACGGAGGCTCCTCTGGAAGATCGACAGCTCTCCCCCCCGCTACATTGAAGCGCGATTTCCAATCTGTCGGAGAAACTTTGATTGACCTCAATCCATCAAAAACCCCCGCCTTGACCAGGAGATCCTGATTGATCCGCCCCTGATCTCCCCATAATTCGTGATCGGGGGGTAGCATCAGTTGATCCATGACCTTCATGCATTCCCTAGTGTTGGCGCCTCTGAGATATGTTTGCAGCTCGTTTCCTGCCGTGCCACTCCAGCCTGGGCCAAAATATGCCTTAGCCAAAGGAAACCAACCTCCCCGACACGGTACAGGAAGGCTGCTAAGGTATTTTAGCGTCTTTTCTCCTTTATCCTTTGCGATGAGACTGTTTACAAGTCTCAAGCCCCAACGAATAATATCCGCACAAAGCCCCTCATATTCGGAGCCTAAAGGGATCGGCAGCTTGGGAGTGGCAGGAATGAGTACCCCACGCAGTATATGTTCCACTCCGAAGCCTTGCACCAGCGAAGCGGAATCGAGGTAGGCATGAATAGGGGTTTTCCTGATGCCACCTTCAGGTCGTGGTGTATGAACCTGGATGCTCTCGTGAAGAAAAGCAATGAGAGGCCTCAGATTCTTGGGGATGTCCTCGATTGCTTCCTCAGCAAGAACCTCGTCATCCGTTCCGCCCGTGCGAGGGCGAAAGAATACTGAACAACCGGCACCACTTGCATGAAGCTCGCTATCTGTTCCCAGCAAGACCTTCTTCCCTAGAAGCACATTGCCGTCCTTGGGGAACAAGACAGAAACATCATTCCAGAAGTCATTCCAGACTGTTTGGTCGCCACTTTCGTGGAGTTGTTCTGCCAGTTTTTCCAGCGTTTCCGCCAGATCTTCGTTGCTTGGTAGAGCTCCAACACTAAGGGCTGAAAAGAGTTCAAGAATTTGGCTTTCACGTGAAGAGAGGCCATTGTGGAAGACTGGGAAAGTGGCTACACGGCGCAGGTCAATCTCGCGAATTACCCTTGAATTTTGAAGATCCGGAATAAGGCTGGTCTCAAGAAAACAGCCCCAGCCATCGTCAGTAAAGGCCAGAAGAGCATTCTCAATATTCAGGTTTTTGGGGCCAGCAGCCTGTTGGATTAAGGACCACCAGTGACGACCGGAATCTCCTGTCCCTGGGAAAGGAGCCAATATGTCAATGATTGCCCTTGACTCCTCTAATCCTTTACCGGCAAGGCTTTGCTGGATAGCATCGATTGAAACCGCTGCAACGGTCTTGAGGAGTAGCTGATTGAAAGGTTTTTCAAAATCTATGTCGGTTCGGCTTATGTCACCGTAGAAAGTGGCATTCATATGAGCGGCACAGCCACTTGGAAGCTCAGTAGGAAGGAAGATGTTGACCTTTCCAGATTCTGGATGCTTATCTATTCTCACCGCAAAAGAAACATTTGCTTTTCGCAGTTCAGGCCACTTACCGGGCAAGTTTATAACTGCCTTTCGAATTGTCTCCGCTTCGGCTGGATTCTCCTCCCCACCGATCTGTCTCTTCCACAGCCAATATCGCTTGGGCGGAATGGGCTCAATGTCTGCATTCACCGCATGAGTGATATGGATTTCCTTGCCGCTCAGAGGATCATCAAGAGACTTGATTTCCTTACGTTCAATAAACCTCTGTATGCTACTGGAGTCCAGCCAGAGGCTCTTCACTCTGTCGAGAAAGAGGACCGTGTTTTCATCCAAGCGTTCGACTTCCGATATGGCTTGGTCTCTCGCGCTTTCGCTTAGAAACGGCAATCTAATGACCGTCGAGAACCCCTTGCTCTCTAAGTCCTGAAGTAGAGTTTGGTCCAAAAAGGATTTGACAGGAGTAGGCAACAGGTAGGGCGACAGAAAGCTGAGCTCCCTGAGGAGCCAGTCATTATCGA
>JAKBSX010000298.1 GCA_021844725.1 Actinomycetes bacterium
AACCTTTTTTGATGGTCAACTGGCATGTTCTAACCGCTCACAGAAAGTACCGATTTATCGAAAATCTCGTCGAACGATGGCCGCCTTGTAATTATCGACTGGTTCAAGGCAAATTCGATCAGCTTTTCTACGTTCATCCGATTCGGCTCAATTCCATATGGAAGCGGATCTTCCCCAGTAATCTCCATCACGCGTTTATACATCTTGTCAGTCTTGTTTAGGTCAGCAATTTCATTATTACCTAGTTTGCCAACGTAAAGTCTCTTGGCCTCAGCAAATGCATCAAAAACATCCCTGGCCAAATCAGCATGTTTGGATAAAAGTTCGTCCTTCACAACAACAAGGTGATTTATTGGATACAAACCAGATTCGCGAAGAGCCTTGAAACCCGCTTCAGTGGGATTCTCAATTAACGGTTGAAGGTTCGGGTCATCCGACTCGATTCCAATTGCCGCAGCTATTTCACCATTGACAAGCATCTCCTCAAGCGTTGTTCCACTGGGCATGGAAACTACATTCGAGGGTGCTCTGTATTCTTCGACATGTTCATCTCCTGAAAGTACCCAAGTAACTTTACTGAGATCGACACCGTAGGACTCTTGCAAAATACCCCGCGCCCATACTCCTGTTGTAACCGTATAACCACGGTTGACCCCAACTTGTTTGCCTTCAAGATCTTTCGGCGACCTGATCTGCGAGTTGGTGTTGTAAAGGATTGCTTCCTGGTGAAACCCTCTCACCAGAAATATCGGCAGTGCGGTAAACAATTTACCGTGTTCCTTCGCACATAAATATGTGGTTATTGCCATCTCGCACACGTCATATTCGAGGTTTCTCACCATGCGTCTAAAAGCATGCACAAGAATAGGGACTTCTTCAAATTCGAACTGATACCTTTTGGGAACAATTGAACCATCTTTTATGGCAGCATTGTTTCCTTGAGTCCTAGTAACAGTCTTTAGGGAAGTTTTCTCCATAATTTAGCGATCTGCCCTTCATATTTCGGATGCTAGCCGGTCAATGAAACTGCTTAGAATCTCGACCTATAAAAGACTAACATCGGAGATGGTTCATCTATAATGCGTCTAAGCATAATACCTTAAGCCCTTTGAGAATTCAGCGAGGATCACCTATGAATCAAAACGTTTTGGCCGCCGTTCGAACAGGCCCGGGAACGACGGAAATAAGAGAGTATCCACTTCCAGATGTACCTGAGGGAAGTGCGCTCATGAAGGTCGAAGTTGCGGGAATTTGCGGAACTGACGTCAAACTGTACGCAAAGCCAACTATACAAGGGCCGGTAATTATGGGACATGAGAACATTGGCATTGTTACAAATGCGAGCCAAGAATTCATGGACCGAAAAGGTGTAAAAAATGGTGATCGAATTTTTGTAGAACATTACGTAGGGTGTTTCAACTGCCAGTGGTGCCATATCGGAGAGTACCGACATTGCGAAAATACCGACTGGCGTACAAATCCTGACGCAAGAAGATATGGGTACACCTCAGCTGAAAATCCCTATAACCTTTGGGGCGGCTTCTCACAGTATATGTATCTACCTTGGAATGCTGTAATACATAAAGTTCCAGACGGTGTGTCAGCTGAACTTGCTGGACTTGTTACACCGATGTCAAATGGAATACAATGGGCATTGCTTGATGCAGGCGTTGGTTACAATTCGACAGTCCTTATCCAGGGGCCCGGTCAGCAAGGTTTATCCCAAGCCGTAGCTTGCAAACAAGCCGGCGCTTCGCTCGTAATTGTTACGGGCACCACCAGAGACAAAGCCCGGCTGGAGCTTGCACAAATACTCGGGGCAGACTATGTAATCGATGTTCAAAGCGAAGATCCTTTGTCGAGAATAATGGAAATCACCAAGGGGCAAGGGGTTGACGTAGTATTGGACTGCACATCCGGCGCTGGCACAACGCCTATTCTCCTCGGAATCGATGCGCTGAAAAGGAGGGGGGGAACTTTACTGGTTCAAGGCGAATTAGCGGGCTTTCCAGACTTTCCCCTCAAGAAACTGACCGAGAAAGCTATAACAATCAAAAGTGCAAGAGGCCATAGCTACATAGCGTGCGAATTAGCACTCGCACAATTGGCGTCGAAGAGATTTCCTCTTGACCTACTAACGACTCATAGATTCGGCCTAAAAGATGTCGACAGGGCCATAAAAGCCATCGGCGGCGGCGAACCCGACGTGATCCACGTTTCACTAATGCCGTGGTTAGATACAGAGGGAGAGAGCTAATGAACGTAGTTGTACAGAACATTGCAAGAGCAAAGCGTGACATAGTCGATGAGTTAGGCAATTATGGTGTCGCGACAATTCACGAAGCCCAAGGACGTACCGGTCTTCTCGCTGCAGAGATCAATCCGATCTACAAAGGTGCCCGGATCTCAGGAAGTGCAATAACGGTAAGCGTTCCACCTGCCGACAACTGGATGATTCATGTAGCCATCGAGTGGTGCAAAGAAGGCGATATCCTGGTAGTTGCCCCTACGTCTCCATCTGATGCAGGATATTTTGGTGAACTTCTTGCAACTTCAGCTGCTGCTCATGGGGTGAGGGGACTGGTAATAGACGCCGGGTGTAGGGACGTTTCCGAACTCGAAGAAATCGGATTTCCAGTTTGGTCGAGATACATCTGCGCCACAGGAACTGTCAAGGAGACGCTTGGCTCTGTAAATATCCCCGTTGTTTGCGCAGGGCAACTTGTAGAACCTGGCGACGTCATCGTCGCCGATGATGACGGCGTGGTTGTCGTGCCCCGACGCACCGCTTCACAAGTCCTTGCCGACTCAGCCTCTCGAGAAGCGAGAGAAGCTAAATCGCGAGCCAAATATAAAGCGGGTGAGCTGGGCTTGGACTTGAACAACATGAGAGACCGCCTAAAGAGCAAAGGTTTGATTTACATCGACGAACCCGTCAATGACTAATTCACAGGTCTAAACATGACGCTCCATATCCACCATCTTTCACGAACCAGGATAAACCAATGATTATTGATTGCCACGGTCACTATACTACTGCCCCATCACAGCTACAGGAATTCCGTGATGCCCAACTTGCGCGCCTGACAAATTCAAGTCTTCCAAAACCAACTTTGCGAAGCATAAGCGACGATGAAATTAGAGAAAGCATAGAGTCAAACCAGCTTAAAGTTCTCAAAGAACGCGGAGAAGACCTGATGATCTTTTCCCCAAAGGCATCAGCGATGGCACACCATATAGGTGATCCGGAAACCGCTGTCGAGTGGGCAAGAGTAAACAATGACCTAATTTATCGAGTAACAAGCCTTTTCCCGGAAAATTTCGCACCGGTTTGCCAATTACCCCAAACCGCAAATGGACCACTGGATACGTCGGTTGCAGAGTTGCGACGCACAGTTGAAGAGCTCGGATTCATCGGTTGCAACCTCAACCCTGATCCCTCAGGAGGCCACTGGACATCTAAGCCACTTACACATGAGTATTGGTTCCCCCTATACGAAGCAATGGTAGAGCTAGACGTGCCCGCTATGATCCATGTATCTGGTTCATGTAACCCTAATTTCCACGCACTTGGCGCACATTATCTAAATGCTGATACCTCGGCATTCATGCAGTTCATCGAAGGCGACCTTTTTTCAAGATTCCCAACACTTAGATTGATAATTCCTCACGGAGGAGGTGCAGTACCGTATCACTGGGGAAGATACCGAGGCCTATCAGAAAGGCTGAAACGTCCGGATCTACAGAGCCATGTCATGGGTAACGTCTACTTCGATACGTGCGTGTATCATCAACCTGGAATTGACCTGCTCACTAAAGTTGTCAGTATCGACAACATCTTGTTCGCTTCCGAAATGCTCGGCGCTGTTCCACACGTGAAAAACCCCGAAACAGGCGACTATTGGGATGACACTAAAAAATACATTGACGCCCTTAATCTATCTGATAGTGACGCAAATAAAATATTTGAATTAAACGCTAGGAGTGTTTACCCCAGACTAAACGCAAGAATCAATTCCCTAAAATAATTACACGGTGAAGCACGAAAGCCCCTCCACATCACAAAATTGACAATTATCCAAAATAAGCTGGCAAAAATGTATTGAAATTCTTGCAGAAAAGCAAGTTTGCCAGTAAAAGATTAGTAGAAGTCTGCAATCTCAACTCTGACAGTTAACCCAGTCAGAGTTAATGGTATAATCATTGTTAGATTTAGACTCAAGTCGCTTACTTTACGTTCGATTTCCAATCGATCGATGAAAGGATTTAAGGATGCTTCGACAGGAAGTTAATGAACTCCTAACCCAAACGGGTCCAGGAACAAAAATGGGCAACCTTTTCCGGCAGTATTGGCTACCAGCGCTTTTAGCTGAGGAACTCCCAGAAAATGATTGTCCGCCAGTACGTGTAAAGCTTCTTTCGGAACGAATGATTGCATTTCGCGACTCTGAAGGCAGACTGGGATTAATTGACGAATTTTGTGCACATAGGGGTGCTTCACTTTGGTTTGGCCGGAATGAACAATCCGGCCTTCGTTGCGCCTACCACGGTTGGAAATACGACGTAACTGGACAGTGCACGGAAGTTCCATCTGAGCCATCAAATAGCACTTTCTGTCAAAATGTAAAATTGAGGACCTACCCGCTCGTCCAAATTGGTGACGTCCTGTGGACATACATGGGTGATCCCGAAAAGACTCCTGCAATCCCCGACTATGAGTGGCTTCATGTACCCGCTGACCAAACATTCACCTCAAAGCGATTTCAGGAATCCAACTGGCTTCAAGCGCTAGAAGGCGGCATTGACTCAAGCCACGTATCGTTCCTGCACTCAAGCGGACTACACAATGACCCCCTTTTCAAAGGCGCAAAAGGTAACGAATACAATCTCAAGGATCTAAAGCCTTTCTTTGAAGTAGCAGAAGCAGACGGTGGGTTATTCATAGCGGCACGTCGAAATGCTGAAGAAGGTAAATACTACTGGCGTATCACCCCGTGGGTCATGCCAAGCTTCACCATGGTTCCCCCACGCGGGGATCACCCTGTTCACGGACACTTTTGGGTTAGGAGTTCATTAAC
>JAKBSX010000299.1 GCA_021844725.1 Actinomycetes bacterium
TATTTCGTTTCCAATGAAGATTTCAAACCTTCCACCCAAATATAAGGTGCTAATCGAGAATAATCACTGATATTTGTCAGCACGTCTCCAGCAAGTGCTCTTATCTCAAAATCTGCCATGATGTACGAATCTTCTGGAGGAGGAACGCTGTAAACTACTGGTATGCTTAGGAGTCTCCCCAAGTCCGCTGCAGAATCATAGACCTACAGCGGATTTAGTGCGCAGGTACGCATTCAATAGTGGATAAGCGACCATACCTCAAGAAATCGGTTCTCGTCGCCTTGAGGCATTTGTACATAGAGCACGGGTACATACAAGGCCTCATCAATCAGCAACTGTACAATTACTCGTGCAATCATAGCACCGGTTTCATCTTTCACCCCGAGTACTCTACAGTTTCCGTGAAGAAGATATCCCAAAAGTCCCCGATTGCTCCCTTTCTGTTTGGAGCGGATACTCATACAAGTATTAACATCCTCGCCTAACATAAACAACGTTTGCGGGTCATTATATCCCGGCAGGCGCCGAACAAACCCGTTGCTAATTACACGCCCTTCTTTCCAAGCTTCGACCAACTGTGCAGGGAACCGATCTAAATGGACTCTGTTCAATTTGTCCCCGAAACGAATGTCATCAACGGTTTCGTTTGATACGCCAAACAGCGCCTTGAGAAAACGCCTGTACTCAATTTGAATATCAGGATTCGTAGCATGCATACGATAATAGTCTAGTAGTAAATGCGGCCTTCTCCAACTAGAGAAAATATAGTCTATCTCCTCTTTTACTTCACTCTGAAATAAATTGGAAACATCAGTCTTTAACATATCAGCAAGAATTTCGAAGAAGTGCAAATTTATCTCGCTGATTGTGGTAGAGTTGGGTGTAACAATTGAAGCGTCGAGGGCAACCTTCGGATACTGGCTTTTAATCTGATTGACTTTTGACGCGGAAACCTTTTTAACTTCCGGCCACAGTTTCGTTTCTAAATCTTGGCTAATATGGGCTCGATTTCTGCTGAAGCTGGGACCCTCAGAAGCAGAACTAAAATGTTCTAAGGCGCGAAGTCTCCATTGAAGTTTCGTTTTCAGGCGATGGGAATCCGGCAAAGCCCTTACAGCGATCGTAGTGGCAATAATAACTCGGATGCTTTTAGTCAATACCATGATATTCGAATCTTCTTGTTCTGAAATCGAGAGCATAGCATCAAGATAGCCTCCTAACTCGGCCATGCAAGAGAAGTAATCATCCCTGTCTCTCTTGTACCCTTCACTCCATACCGACGACGTACATAGTATTTCCATGGCCAAAGAGTTCTTGCGGATTTCTTCCGGTAACGTAGGAGACACGAGATGTTTGTTCGAATCGATAAGGTGTAACGAGATCATGTCATTGATCCATCTGTGAGCATTAGCATTAAGGCGATATTTTCCAGAAAATAATATCACCTTAACATGACATACAGAATTTCATCGCCTTTACAGGGTAAGAGGCTTCTGTTCGATGTATTCTCTGATTCAAAACGTTTACACGTGGCAAAGAAGCGCATTACACGAAGGTCTTCGGGAAGGTAGTTTTTCTCCTCAACAAATACTTTCGAACGTTTCAAATACGAATGACATCGCAGAGAAGTAACTGCGAAAGGAAATAGTAACCTTGCGTACACACTAATTTGAGAAATCGGAATACTTTCCATACTCAGCCTGTATGAATTGAGGAGTGAGGGATATGGACTACGGAGGAAAGCTTGAACATCTTTATTGCTATGATTGAGCGCAAAGTTGGGCGCAAACAAGCCTTTACAGAACAATAGGAAAGCGAAGTGTCGATCTTGAACAGGAACGAGCTCAAGAAGTGGTTTCGCAAAGAAGATGAAGTCCCGATCGATAGTCGAAGCCAGACTCAGCCGGTAGGAGACCAGAGAGAGGAGAATCATGGAGAATGCTCGCTCGACTTTCCGTTTGATTTCAACGATATCCCGAGAGGGTACTTGAACTTCTCGTAGATGTCCGATGTCTTTCGGTAGCCCTTCCTTCTTAATGATGATCTTAACAAGGGGAAGTATGGGATGACTCAGGCTTTCGAGACGAGAAGTCGTCGAATAAATCTCCCTAAGAGTATCCAAGTAGTCTGAAGGATAAGGAGAGACCCCTCGAAATTCGGTCTTGTTTTGTACATCACTTCGAATGAGATTGAATACAGCATTCATATGAGACTTGTAAAGATAGGACTGAGTATCTTTCGAAGAGATGGGGTGTAAGTCATCGAGACAAGTGTTTATGAGTCTATCCATGGGCTCAGTAATCCTCTTGGGACGAGAGTACGCAATGCTATGATCCGTAGTCCAACCAACGACAACGATCACGAGCCACGAATAGGCGATCATGCCTTGAATATTCTACTTTCACCACAACTTATGCAGAGGGTGGGTAGCTAAACTTAGCGATGGAAGACATGGAAGGATGGTCCATTCAAAGATTGCCAGGGCATGGCAACATGGCGATCCCGATCGATTTAAAATTGATAAGGACCCCGGACCATCGATCGGTTCACAGAAATGTTCACGACCACGGTTTACAGAAATGTTCATGACCACGGTTCACCAAAATGTTGACGACCACGGTTTACAGAAATGTTCACGACCACGGTTCATCGAAATCCGAAATGTTCCCGACCACGGTTCACGGATCACGGTTCACGACCCTTCTCCCCCTGGGAGCTGCGGGAAATCCGTTTTTTTCCGATTTTGGCCACAATTATCGGCGTGTTACGTACCACACGTGTCATACTGTATTACGGTGCTGATAGCGTCTCTAGTCTCTCAACCTATCTACCCTAGCTGTTTCTGCTGCTTGCGCTGGCAATTTTGCCGCAGTCAAAAAGCAGAGTGAAGGAATTCGACGTTATGGAAGTATGTACAGTAGATAGTACAATTTAGTAGCTGCTTATGTATTAAAATTTGCCGCCGAATCCTTTGAGTCGACCTTTGCTTCACATGTCTCCCAAAATAAAAGTATGTCACTAGATTTTCTTGCTATTAGGCGATCGATGCTTCCCCTAGTGAACAATGAGACTGCCGTGATACTGTAAGTGCGGCGAGGGCTTCATTACCCGGATTGGAAAATCATAATGCCTGTGTATGTATCAAGGATTCTTTTCGAGATTCCCCAAAAGATACACTGCAGATGCGGCGATTGAAACGTGCGGAAGGGCGGAAGAGCGGAAGGATCTTCTGCCGTGGTTCAGTACTCCAAAGTATCGGGCGGAGGTGCGACTGAGCTCGCCAGCAGTCTGCGGCAGTTGAGATAAACTGGGAACCGAACACATTCCGACTTTCTGTGTAGTGATATCTTTGAGCTCGCCATGGCGAGGTTGGTCCTGCCTCCTTCCTCTCTCATTAGCCACCGAGCGATGACCCCGTACCTCCGAGTGGTCTTCAATCTCTGAAGTGTCTTCAGCCTCGCCGGTTCACCGCACTGTGTTCGGCCTCGCAGGAGTAAGCCACTCGCAGCTGCTTATAGTTGGCGCACGGATGCCTCATACGACGGAGTGAGCGAAACTTCGAGAGCCAGCGAAAGTGACGTCGTTCTCTCGAAGTGAAGTGATTTCACCGCACACAGCGAAAACACGCTTCCTGGAAATCTTATACTGGCGAAACTAGGCGTTCGCAGTTATATTTGAGTGATTAAATGATTGGATAAAATTCTTTTTATGGTTTACGACAAATATTCGTCATAATATCTGTGTTAGGATATATACCCACGAAGTTTACGCTAGCTAAAAAACGTTGTTTCGCTCTAGTTCGTGAGTTACGGTCATATTCCTTGTCCGAAACAACAAAGAGGTAACGTTATACAGCACATCTAGCGGCGAAACTAGAGGAAACTTATTAAGGACTTACGATTGCAGATTTTGAGATAAGAGCACTTGCTGGAGACGTGCTGACAAATATCAGTGATTATTCTCGATTAGCACCTTATATTTGGGTGGAAGGTTTGAAATCTTCATTGGAAACGAAATACAGTATTGAGCATCCGCCCCAATTACTTAAAACTGGTCTTTCCTTTCCTAAAATCAACGCAGGGAGGCGTCCCGAAGATGCATTAGAGAATAGCAATCTGCAGTGGCATTGGAAAATGCCAAGCTACAATGAAAGTCATTTGTTGATCGATTCGAATAAAGGAGACCACAATAGCCGACGGAAGTCAAGAGCTTTCGATAATTTCGAACAATCAATAAATAAGGAAGCGTCTAAGACCACTGGTTTGAAATCTGTTCAAGCTCGACTTGCCGATAGGCAGCGTCGGCTTGTTGAGAGTCAAAATAGTAAGAAAGAAAAATGGTCGCTATCTTCTAATGGAGCCTCGAGGGAATCGATGTTGCCTGAGGCTGACGAGGATGAATATTAGCCTTTCGGTGAGATGACGCACTACTTGATAAATATTAGATATTGGTAGTTGTAAATGCCAATATACTTTATGTGGGCAAAGTTAAACGAAATCCAGGTAGGCGTATAGCTCTTTCATAAGAGAGAAAGTCAACTGAAAAATAAGCCACACAAAATCGCAAAAAGAATGGGGGAGCTTTGAAAACGGAGCGCTTCGCAACGATATGTAACTATTGAGCGTGCAAAATTAGTTCATTTGCTAGTCGCTGCAAATTCAAGGTTTTACATTGAAAAGATTTCCATAGTAAAGCCCTACGGAATTCGCCTCATTTTCAGTAGAGTTCATTTCATGAGAAGTGATGAATTTTACGAGCCAAGTGTCAAACTATCAGTTTTACCTTTCTCCAAACGGTTAATGACGGCTCCGCATTTTGCTTGTTGTAAAACTGCTTTAAGAGAGATCGTAGGAACAAAGGTAACTATGATCGAGCCGAAGAATATTACCTTTGAACTTAATCTTAGAGGATAGTACCACGGCATAGCAGTTGCGTAGCACCGTAACAAGAGACAGTGTTATTTATGCATGTAATAATGGCCACTGTATATTATCCTCAAAATTGAGTTGCACTTAGTTACGCAATATGGTACCTTATCTCTTAACATTCATTTATTTATGTAGGCGGACTTCTAGAT
>JAKBSX010000300.1 GCA_021844725.1 Actinomycetes bacterium
ATATCAAAATCTTGAGGCGAGAGTGCCTTCCAGGCACTCAAAGCAGTTCACAGCGAGGGCATGAGGGGAATAAAGATGGAATACTTCATTTCCTCAGTACCATTCTCAGTTCATGAATTGAGATATCAACAATTATAAATCCGCTCGCCAATCTAATATTGGTGTCGGGATACAGTTTTCCATCACATTATCCTCCAAATTGCCCTCCTTCTGCCTATGGAGAGGCTCCTGGTGTTTACTACAGACTAGTATGCGATCCTGATGGGATATCGAGCAAGGACTTTCTTTCGGACTTTGACAAAGGCAGACGAAAGAATTGGGAAGCAAACTCACCTTGTTGTCGCAGGTGTATTTCAGTTCACAGCACTCTTGCCGGAGTAATTACAGTCTGGAAGCAATTTCAAACACTTCCAAGACACATCGCTGAGCTGAATCTGAATGGAAATCATGGAATAATACATCCTGTATCTAATAACAATGACACTCACCACGCGTGGTGGATACCAATGGGAATCGACCCGTGCTCTTTCCTCGTGAGAATACTTCAAGAGTAGTAGGAGAATTCATGAATAATATCAAGTCTGCTAATAATGGCAAGACTGCGTTCTCGGGGTTTGAAGTACAACAGACTCTGATGGTCTACGACTTCCCGTTGCTTTTGGTCTGCAGAGCCCCAGATGGTGGAAAATGGATATTCAAATGGTGCAACCATGTTAGCAATAGTGATATTCCGGATGGTGGTAGCAGTTCGGATGGTGATTCCGACATCTGGATAGCCTTCAAGATATCGGATTTAAGGCTGCATCAATTCCTTGAAAATCATTTGTCTCTTCGCGAATTGATTCTCATGGCCGAAGATGACGTCCTGCAGTATTATGCGAACGATATATTCGAGCCAACTACTCGTCCTGAGCCTGTCAAACCTAGGTTCTTACCCCCTTCTTTCTTGCCATCAGCTGACATAATGCTGAATGGAACGGCGGACAACTTCCAGCTGGAAGTGGTTCCCCACGAGGGGTTTGGAATAGGGTTCCATCTTGTTTTCCCTCACACAATAGCTCAGGGTAAAGCACCTCTGTCAATCATAGCTCCTTTTCAAGATGTATTCCAGAAGTATCTTGCTTGGTCGGCTAGAAACCTTGCCAAGGAAGGCATTTCGGAGTTGGCCAGTCCACTAGGACACTGGACTGAGATAAGCCCAATATTGAGTTCTGCAGGGTCATACAGGATCATCTGCTCGACTGGGAAATTGGATCAGACAAAATCTCAATATCTAGTTCAAACATGTCAATCGCTTAAAAACTTCCTCGAGAGCGATAATATGGGATCTGCAAGCCTGGTTCTCAAGGATATACTTGGAGAAAACGGGTTTCTTTATTTGCAGGCGTTACTTTCGGCCATACTTGAGTTTGATATATCTGTGAATGTGAAATGGATTGACGAGAACAAAAGAGAAGAATACATCGTTTTGACCAAGAAAGTTGCTGACCAATTGCTTCCTTCCGTTTCCAAAACTGCTGGCATGGAAGGGATGGATGTGACCATCCGTGTCAGACTCTCAGCCGAGGAGGCCGCGAGGCTCAGAAGGGAAGTTAATGGTCAAGGTGGTATGCAAACTCTTCTTCTCACGCTTCAACGGAACTTGACTGATGACAACGTCTTGACCTTAACCCCTGAACTCATACAACGCATTCTGAGATACGGGCAACATTACGGTCAGGGAGGGTTCCAAGGTCGCCTTCAAGGAGTCGTTAGGGCATTGAAGAGAATGGGCATCTCACTCTTAGGTCTTAGATAGTGGAGATGGCCCTTCGCGCTCTGAAATTAGTCTCAAGCTGGTAGCATAATACTCTTGGTCTATCTCAAAACCAACGCACGCCACTCCGAGTTTCATACAAGATAGCGCAGTGTTTCCTATTCCCATGAACGGATCCATTGCTTTCTTCACGCTTTCCACACCGTGAAGTCTGATGCACATTTCCGCGATCTCTGGAGGGAAACTGGCAGGATGAGGTCTTTCGTTATCACGTGAATTGATAGTCTTGTAAGGAACATACCAAGTGTTACCCCGGCAACGTAGATTCTTAGACCCGCTATTCCATCTGCGAATATTGCCTGTATCTTTGTACGGTATTCCTATGGCTAATCTGTCGAGTTTCACCTTGTTTGATTTGGTTAAATGGAAGATATATTCATGGGCGTCATTCAGAAAACGATCGCTGTTGATTGGTTTGTAATGACCAACATTCACTTCTAATCTCTCACCGTAGCTCTCATTTACAATGTAAATGGACTTTATCCAGTGGATGACATTCTGCAAATAGAAGTGCTCTTTCAACATGAATGCCACTTCAAATGGTCCCCAAGGATTAGTTGGAGAAGACCCAATATTCAGGAAAAATGATGCTGATTCAGCCATCTTATCCTTTATCTTCATTACTACCGATTCCAGCCAGGATAAGTATTCTTCACGGGGAACAGAATCGTTGTAGTTGCTGTAGCGCGTTCCAATATTGTAAGGCGGAGAAGTGACAACAACGTCAATACTTTTGTCGCTTATCGCGTCCATTCCCTTGAGGCAGTCGGTGTTATGAAGTTCAATCAAGCCAGGAATAGGCGGTTTATTTCCATTGTAATGTTCTTGAAATGTATCTTGTTCTGGTTTGAAACCTCCTGAAATGCCTTCAACCGCCATTGTCCGCCCCTCACCTCCTCCTAACAGAAGTCAGGGGCTCATACACAATCTGACCGGACTCTTCGTAGACAACAAGTTCCGTTCCTTTTGTTACACCCATTTTTTCACGTATTTCTTTGGGAATGATCACCGAAAGTGTTCCATCTTGCTTCACAAGGTGCGCTTTCACTATTAGCGGTCTTCCCATTGTTATAACCTGATGGGCCAATTACGTTAACGTTTATATTTAAGTCGTTATAACCATAAGCTAGTTAAGTTATAACCGGCTCGTAATATATTTCATTACCACTCATATATGAAAGTCAGTTTCCAATTCTATCATTTCATCAATGGGATCGCAGTTCGTTAAAGCGCGGGTTACGGTTCTAAGGTATCCATGCTTCTGATACTGGAAAGGGCAACAGTCTATTAGGCATTTTTTCAGCCAAAGGACTTGAAAAAATGCTCGGTTTCATCTTATCTGCTCACTCCTACCCCCACCGTCATCCTCCCCTTCTTCGGTATCTTGTCGCCAAACAGCGTCTTCTGCACGTACAGCATTCCAATTACAGGCTCCGTGAACGTCTCTCCTGGAACCTGTAAGCGTTCTTTGTGGCAAGTTCGAATTCAAAGGCGAGTTGCTTGTTCATAAGTTTGCCACCTTTTTACAATATTCTTCTGATTGCCCAGAAGACTCGACCGTTCGCATTCGAAGTGCTGATCTGGAACTGACAGTGCAGATTGCGTAAGTCTGGCGCCGCCTCATATTTGAGCCTCTGCGGCCTGGGAATCGAAAGCTCATCGGTGTAGGGACCGGGTATTGGCACTTCTGGCGTCCTGTCGGGGATGTTGATGATAGAGCACAAGTGATGCCATATTCCATGCATGCCTATGGAGGACCGAAGAGGAAATCAAAGAGAATGTTGCCAATGCTATGTCTGCTGGCTTTCTCTGTTCCCACGAATCGCTCGTGGGGCCTCGTCGGTTTGAGAACTAGATGTTTCCCATTTCTATCGCCCTTCCTGATTCTGCTTTCACCAGCCTCTTTGTGAAGCGTCGGAGCGGTAAATTTGAAGATGTTCTTTCCGGGTTCTTCGCACATGTGCGTTCTGCTGGCTGACGTATCATAGCCGCACTTGCATTGCACACATGTGAAGATTATCACTTCGTTCTTCGGAGCCTTCTGGAGCACATCCCACTCAGCCCAGCTCAACTCTCCACCACAGCATCCGCATTTTAGGTCCATCTGAATAACCTCTTTTTTCCGATATATGCATATCGCATTACAATGTAATATGTTTACTTTAATTTATACCTTACCATATCCGCTAGTGGTGCTTCGGTCCTTTGAGCGAACATCTTCCAATCAGGGTTTTCGAAAAACAATCAGGGCTGATCAGGCTGCTGATCTATCTGCTTTCCAATGAACCAGTCAATATACAGGCTGTGATAGACAGGACTGACATCTACCCGAACATAATGTTTGCATCTGTAAAGAAGGCAAAAGCACTAGGACTGATCTCTATGAGACTTGACAGGACCAGCTATCCTCCAAAGAATGTGCTAACACTCACTGAGAAGGGTAAGGTGATTGCACTAAAGTTCGCGGAAGTCAATGAGCTGCTGACAAGGTAGGAAGTATAACAGGGTGAAATCACAAATTATCGGCACAGCAAAAGCCTTCTGACTGTGTACCATTTCCTTTCCGCTTTCTCATTGATGCTCAATCCCTGTTAATACATTTCCTTAAACACGTGCCATACCTCCGAAGTCAACAAATTCGTACCCCCTGCCCTCCACCGAAGGAGGCGCAGGTGGTAAATATTCGCCGCCAATTCTGCTCAATTTTACTCCGCCGAAAATGGTAAAAATTGAAACGCCACGTCCACATATGCAGTTTCCTCATATAGAAGCCGTTGGCGTAGTCCTCTGTCGACTGAAGGAAATAGTCCCTTTCCCTCTCCATCACTGCGTTGACGATGCCTTCCAGGAGTGTTGAAAGGGAAACGTTCTCTCCCTTCTGCATCCTGTCGAATATCTCGTCTGCAGTCTTCTCTGTAAGGCTGTCTGCCGTACTGTCCTCTTCCTCCTCCTGTACCTTTTCCATCACTGTACCTGTACTGTTCCTTGCCTCTCTTCTCATAACTCCTCTCTCCATGTTTCCTTTGTCATACATCTGTCAGACATACTATCTTCCTCTTTCTCTCTTTCTGTTTTCGTTTTACACAATTTTCCGGTGTACTCCCGGACAGGATCGAGAAGGCAATACGCACGCTGAAATCATGTCTCGGACTCGGTCCCGTGTATCTCTCGACGAAGGAACATGTACTCGGCCATATCTATGTGCACGCGCTCGCATACCAGATGCGCTCTGTAATGAGACTGAAACTGTAGGAAG
>JAKBSX010000301.1 GCA_021844725.1 Actinomycetes bacterium
ACGACGAGTTCGAACTGATGATGGGGAAGGGGGAAGAGTCGTTTCAGTCTTTTCATAGGAGTACTCGGTGATCACGCGATCCACGAAGCTCCGCAAATATGCATTTGCTACGGCACTTTGCGATTCGGATATCGTATCATCGTTCGTGGAGAATACACTAACAAGCAAAAACAAGGCGTTGAGAGCGACGTCGAAAAATCTGCATCCGAAATCGGAATTGAATATGCTTTCAACGAGCTCCACATGATGTGGGTCCCTCATGATACTTTCAAACTGGTACGCATTCTGCTTGTGCACCTCAAATGAAGAAGGATCGCTCACTATGTGCAATCGCTCAAGTAACGATAATACTGAATATCGAAGGCGCGCTAGTAACATCACCGTTTGCGACAGTGTATGGTAAATCCACCTGATTCTTGAATTGGCGAGAAGGTATTTTGTCTCAGGGCACTTTAGAAGAAATCTTAATCTCCTCAGATTTTTTATTGATGCAAAATTAAATGGGAAGAGCTCATGCATGAGATATAAGCATAACATGAAGGTGGACCCTATGACATTGTCGTGAGGTTCCTTCTCCAGCACATCAATATTTTTGATAGTACTGATGATACTTATGTTGATTGCAGGATCCTCTTGATTAAACCAGAACATTCTATCGAAAAGTTTGAGGGATAAAAGTGTATTAGTTATTCGGGTCTCGTGCATATAAGTTATTTCGAATGGAGGCTCTATTACATCGTCTGTCAGAAAAAGTAGCAATTGTAATTCTCTTAATAGTACGTCGGTGCTAGAATCTGGTTTTGCGTTGCCGGAGCTTTCCGTTGATGCCATCAGCGCATTAGAAATGAAATATGTCCAAGGCCATAGAAGTTCGAACTCTGGCTTACCTTCTTCTGCTGCCTCAAAAACTTTATCCGTTTGCGAATACTCCATCCACGTGTAATCCGAAAGGATGAAATTAGCCGAAGTGCAGAGATGGGATAAGACAGCATTAATCCGCGCGCGAGAGGCCCGCCGTTCTTGAAATACGAATGTTTCCGACCCACTACCACGTGCGAAGCCCTTGAAATCAAAGGAATGTATGAACTTCGAGTTAATGTGAGCTAGTATAGTTAAGCCAACTCCAAAACCATCTTTTACTGCTTTAGTGTACTCCAGTAGCTTCGAGAGCTCATGCTCCTTGCAATTCTTGGGAGTATTTACAACACAGTGAAAAATAAGCTGGGCATAAATCTCCATGCAGTAAGAAAAACTTGCGTGATTTGTAAGAAATTGCTCGTGCGTAGGGTTAGAGTCGGTGGAAAAAGAAGCGTTTGCTAAAGAAATCCATTTTAAGAACGTGGTCGTTTCTCTGGGTGAAGATACAGGTGCTGCAAGGAGGCGCCTCTGGGAGTACGCGGACTCAGAGTTCTGCGAAGAGCGAGTAGATCTTTCAAGAAACTCATAGAAACGTCGAACTTCTATTGACCTTGTTCCAGATTCCGAATGGCAATGTACTAAATTGGTTGATATGCGAAGAAAGTACGTATGCCAGTTGTTGAGTGAAAGCAACGAATCCTTTGCATTGACGCAATTCTGTAGCAGGATAAGGATGTCTCTTAACATATCCCGCAAGGTCTCGTTTCTTATACACGTAATCGTGCCTAAAAATATCGGTAAAATGCACACATTCAATTCATCAAAGTGCTCCAGTGAGATCGAATCTAAATTGAACATCGGTATGTCGTCGTAGTTCGCATCGGGTTTTATTTCTGTCTTTAAGAAAGGGTAATTTTTCGTGAAATAGCCATCACACAGTTCATTATGTAGAAGTAGCATTTCTAGTAAAGCTGAATACGTGTGAATGGAAACCTGCTCTGCATATCTTTTGAGAATCATCTCAAGAATTGTGGTTCCGCCAAGTTGGTGAAATGATTCAATGCCTGGTTTTCTTGAATTCAATGGAAAACCTATGGGGGATGTTGGCTGGTTTTCGAGTCGCAGAAAAAAGTGAG
The DNA here is from genome assembly GCA_021844725.1 of Actinomycetes bacterium. Next base: position 1,995 of record JAKBSX010000301.1, read on the forward strand.
TAAGAATGCGGATACCATTGCACCGGAGAGTCTCTCGAGAACGACCAATTAGTTTGAAGAGAACTAAAGAAGCGAATCCTTCAGAGGAGCAGCAAGCACTTAATATAGCATTTACTACGGCAGTACCCCCACGAATGATAAGAAAAAGAAGCAAATTACTCAAGTCCACTAAAACGTCCAGGTCGTCACAAAACTGCAGGTAACGAAAAAGGCGCCGAAAGTCTGCAGAGCTTGTTGAACGAGTAGTAAAGGCGTGGAGCAAAAGGCAATAGAGTCGTTGTCTCATGTACGTCCTGTGTGTCCGCTCTTTATCTAGACGCTCCTCTTCAGCATTAATCGCGCTTTCTAGATTAAGATATTGTATTCCGCCCCTTGGGGTTCGAGGAGTGCGGGGGCTTGATTTCATCGATGGTAATCGTGCGGACAGTGTGACAATATCCATTTCAGAGCATTCAGTAAAATCATCTACAACTTGTATGCGGAGAGCATTAGGCGGAACTGCACTCTCCTCCTCCTTAATAGGTCGCTGTGCTAAAGGGCTCCAATAAATGTTCCTACGAGCCGGTGGAGAAATTGCTGAGTCGGAAGAAACACTGCGGTGGCAATCATCGTACCGCGATTCCTGATCTTGACTGAAACTATGACTGTATCGGCGCGCTGTGAGCAAGGTAAATCCAGTCGTCTCTCTTGTTGAAGGACCATTTCCGAGATCACCCACATCAATACTGCCGAAGCGACGAGCAGAGCGTACACGGTCTTCTGCATGAGTCTCTGAATTTTTAATGCAGAATACATCGATTTGTTTAAGAATGATCTCAACAGGTAAGGGGATAGGATCCAAGTACTTGTTCATAAGCAAAGTATTGATGAGAAAATCAATAAAGCTTTTCTGTAGTTCCGTCGAAGCCTTACTCCAGATTTCGAAGTTGCACAATAGCTCCTCCAATACGGCTTTTTCTAATGACGAGTTCATAGAGCATGCATCTTTCAGCAAACTTATCGCGGAAATACTCCGTTCGGACTCAACCCTGAATAGATCTTTTCGGATGTGCTTCAGGGCATAAGCAATCATCTGTATCCCATTGAGTCTCATCAACTCTTTCTGACTTGCGTCGTCTCCGCTCAGAAACTGCGCTAGTATTGAAATGAAGAGTCCAACAAAGCCATTTTCAGTGGATTTCTGTGCCCAGCTCTTTAGGGTGTGAGAGCTTGAAGAGTCAATATCCGTGTAGTCAAAGGTGTACGAGGTGAGACAAGTTCCGAAGCCAACGTTGCTACTGCCGGATTCAGCGGCCCTGACAACCTCGCAAACATGCTCGTTTTCGATTGCGAGACGAGGAAGCATTGGGAATAAGCAGGGAATCCCTCCTAAAACAGAAATCGCTTCTTTCGCACCGCTAACGCTCCATACCCAGGAGTTGACCTGAATCGACGCATGCCAGCCACTGTGTAGATCAAGTGCAGTTTTGGAAGCCGCTCTGCTTAATGTCAGTGACTAATGCAGAATCCAGGACTTACCTTAAAGGACTGTAAACCACAAGAGGATTAGGAATAGTCACTACTGACTTCATGCCGATCGGCAAGCCTCGACTGTTTTCTGCGGATAATGAGATGATGTCAGCTTCAAGGTCAATGTTCAGTGACCCAGGACCTCTAGCACCGATAAGATTCCCAGTATTAAAGCTGGCCACAATGTCTGCAAATGCAGGAGAAAGTATTTCGGAGAAGAGGAACACAGGGCCCATTTCTCCGATCAAGTCGGGTCCTATGCGAAGGCTCAGCGAGTCGTCGATTTTGCTATCCTTCGTCCAGCGGTAGAAGTTCACCTTTTGTTGAAGAAGGCACTGGCTGTCGATGTATATCCTCAGCTCGTCGACGCTGTATAACATGTACTTGGGCTTGATGAAGCAAGCACTGAGATGACACCAATGTCCGGGAGCGATGTTGTAGTCGCGTACGGTGAACTCCTCCGTCTTTCCCGAGGAGTTGGTAAAGGTCACCAGGAGATCTTTTCCTATCACAAAAATCCCCACCCCATTGTCTGCAATATCGGCTAGGCTAAAAAGACAATGCTTGGATGCTCTGCTCGGTTCCGATCCCCCGCCTAGCCCACTTTGTCCTTCAGGAACATCTTCGATGCGGAACCAAAGGCAGAGCTGGAGATCCTTGGAGAAGATTGATAAGGGAACCTTGCTGGAATAGAGGCCTGCTCCAGGGCCGTTGAAGACAAAGAAAGCTGAGGGGGGTCGGTGGAATACTTGGGAGGAGGGGGTGATCATCTCGTTCAGAGCCTGCAGTAGGGATACCGTGAGCACCGTTGGCGCCCTTAAAAACTTCAAGACCTCGCTAAACTCGAGAGAGCTTATCCCAGCCGTCGATGCCAATGCGATGATACGAGGGACGCGCTTCAGTAACTCCAGAGGTAACGTATGAAGCCCTCGTTGAAGTAAGTTGATGAGAAGCAAATTCAGAGACGTCTCCCCCGACTGCTCCACGAGTCTGAACCTGACCACGGCGTGCACACCCCTCCTCAGAACGAGTAGGAGGGTGTCGAGGAAGAGCCGCTGAGTTGAGGGGGGTCGACTTAGGAACAGAGCGGGGTCATTGAGGTAGTCGTAGACCGCCCGGGTACCTCCAATCTATGCCGGGTTAGAGCTCGCGCTGACTGTGACTCGGACCCAGACCTGGACCGTGAATGTCGCGGGCACAGCCAGCGTCCTCCGGGTCTCCTCACCGGACACCGTGATTGGGGGAATAGCGACTCCGGCGAAAGCCGACACGACCTCGTCGGCCGGCGATGCCTCTTTGTTCGAATTCATCGGTTGGCCACAGGTCTCTGGGCTTGGATCCCCTCAGTCCCTACAAGTACCTAGCTCAACTGTTCCACTAGCTGCTGGAAAAGGCACCGTACTCAGTTCCATACTACGGACTACGGACTAAAGAGGACCGAAAACCAGAAAACAAACGACGAGACATGCACCTTTCTTCAGTACAAGTTTAAACGAAATGTAATTGTTTTTTACATTCCTATTCCTCCCACTGGACCTCGCAT
>JAKBSX010000302.1 GCA_021844725.1 Actinomycetes bacterium
ATATAGGTCGCTTCTTGGAAGAAGGGTATGAGGTAGTTACGAACCTGGGCAACGGCAATGTCGTTATGAAACTCCCGTTCTGAAGGTCAGGAACTCGTGAGCAGGTCGGAGCTGTTCAACTTCTGGCCGACTTCAACGTGAACAGGCAGTCTCAAAGCTGAAAAATGCTTCCCTAAATCAATTACGAAAATTCACCGGTGGTAACAGTGTCACTGAAATCAAAGAAAGGCGGTCGCGCTCGAGGCATTGCCAAGGTTACTCGCCAATCAAGAGTGCACCGGAAAGTCGGCGTTTACTGGGGAAGATTCAACCCGCCGCATAAAGGGCACATGCGAGTAATCAGGCGGCTCAAGGAGCAGTGCGACCTTATTGTTGCAGTGGGCAGCTCTGAACACAATAACAAACTGACAAATGCATTCAGCGGTGCAGAGAGGAAATTGATGGTTGGATATTTGACAGGAGATTCAAACATATTTTCGACGATGTTCAAACACACTTCAAAGGTGTTTTGACATGATAATCGCATGATAACCTTCGATGGTCATATCTCGCAGAAATCCCTCAATGAGATAGTTGTTGCGAAGATAGAATACTATTGCTCCAGTGTTAATATGCGTCACCATAAGCCATATCTTTCGAAGTCCTCTCTTTTTGGCTTCTTTCTCTAAATGACGAAGGAGGTCTTTTCCCGCTCCTTTCCCCTGCGAGACAGAACTGACACCAATTGTAGGGATATAACCGACGCCGTAGTCGGCTATGGATAGATGAACATAACCAATGAGCTTCCCGTCGTCTTCAGCTACAAATGTCACTCCTGATTTGGATTCCTCCTTAATGTGATCGGCGGAGAGCTTGCTGGAAAGCCAGCGCGATCCTTCGATTTCAAAGTACCATTGAAAAGCATCCCTTAAGAGAATCTCACAACCTGTTTCATCTCCATTTGAAAACCGTCTGATCTTCATTTTCAACCTTTCCCTATGACAAAACAAGTCTGTTTCCTATTTTCTTCTTTAGAGAACCAGTGCATACTTTCCTGAATGCGTCCAAACCGCATACACCGCCAATCCTGGTACACATCAACAGATGTCTAATTCTATCCTCAATTGATGGATGAGGAACAAAGTAATGTATAAATACATTTTCACAGTGTAGGTTTGGCTATGAAGATTAGATTAGCCGCCGCGGTAATTGTCGCTCTGTTTATCGCAAGCGGCCTGACAACGGTTGTGGGAAACGGAAATGCATCAAGTACTTCAAGTAACTCAGTTCTCACTGTTGGTGTGGTTAATCCGGGTCCTATTCATGCGTTGAACCCATTTTTCCCTGCGGGACAGAGTTCCCTCGCAGTTAGCGATTTGCTCGGTGTGATGTATCTTTCCATGCTTTCTCAGGACCCCAATGGAACACTATCGCCTCAACTGGCACAAAGTTGGACGGTCAATTCCAACGCAACTCAGTTCACGTTCAATTTGAGACCGAATCTGAAATGGTCTGATGGACAACCTCTAACGTCGGAGGATGTTGTCTTCACGTTCCACGCCTTTATGAGTAATCCACTGCTTGATGCTTTCAATGGTTTCATAGTCGGCCCGCTAATCCAGAACGTGACTGCTGTAAGTGCCACTCAGGTGCGCTTTACACTTTATCATTCGTTTGCCCCATTTCTGCAGTACGCAGGACTGGGAAAGGTGATAGTACCTCAACACATCTGGTCCAAAGTCAGTAACATAACTAATTATTCAAATACTGCCAATCCTGTCGGGGATGGCCCATTTGTCATCACCAACTGGTCTCCTGGAGCGAGCGTGATACACTATTCACCTAACCCATACTATTACGGTCCTAAGCCAAAACTCGCTGGAATTGCAGTACAGATATTGTCATCGACTTCAAATATTGCGTCGCTCTTGGAAACGGGTTCTCTTGATCTGGCGCAACCAGTATCAAGCCAGATATCCGCTCTGAAAAGTGTGAGCAACATGAATTTAGCACAGTCTCCTGGCGAAGCTGTATTTGGCACATACTTTGACCCTGCGGGACTCCTTCTGTTCGACAATTTGTTGTACCCTTACAACATAACGCAGGTGAGACAAGCTATAGCTTATGGAATCAATAGAACACAAGTTGTTGAGCTTGGTCTCAATGGCTACGGAACGCCGGGGAGTCAGGGCCAGTTGCCTCCTTCTATGACACAGTGGATACCAAGCAATTTACCCAACTACACATTTAATCCCAGCCTTGCGAAGCAGATGCTTATCAATCAGGGATTCAAATTAGGTTCCAACGGTTTCCTTGAATTCCCGAATGGCACTGCATGGACACCACAAATAATTGATACAGGAGGTGCGACGAGTAACATTGTTTCGGTAATTGTCCAGAACCTGCGGTCAGCAGGAATCGATGCTTCAGAGTTGGTGGTTACCATTGGCACCTTGGTTTCAGCCTTACAATATGGCAACTTCGATATGGTTCTTCTCTCAACAAACAGACCACCAATACCCGACTTCGTTCTGGGGGTCTTTGCATCCAACACGACAACACCGATAGGTCAGCAGGAACTCAACTACCATGGATGGACGAGATGGACGAATGCGACCTTCTGGAACGATTTGCAGCAGGCAAGGCAAATAGGGTCATTCAGTGGCCAATATAAGCTCTACGCAAACGCGCAACTCATACTCGCAACTCAACTCCCTCTCATCACACTGTACTATAGTCCGTCCATATGGGCTTACTCAAACGCGACTATTCGTGGATGGGGACCCGCCTTGCAAGGCTATCAATTCCCACAGGCGACACTACTAACAAGCCTTTCAGGGTCGGCAAGTACTTCATCAAGCAACGGCAGCATAATTATCTATGCGGCGGTTGGCATTACAGTAATTGTGGTAATAGCAATAATTGCTGCAGTGACACTGACAAGAAGAAGACGAAGGTAGTTGTCATTTGAGAGCGTACATTGTACGACGTTCAGTCTACGCGTTCGTGACTTTCTTGATGTCGTTGGTGCTGATTTTCATCATACCACGCTTGGTCGCGGTTAATCCAGTAGATATAATAGCTGCATCACAGATGTTGCCACCTTCTGTCACGGAGCGTCTGATTGTCCAGTTTGGACTTAACAAACCAGTCTACGTTCAGTTTATTCTCTTCATGAAGAACATGATGTTGACGTTTCCGCCCAACATGGGATATTCCTTTGAGTATTATCCTACATCCACCTATCAGTTGATATCAACAGCCCTTCCATGGACACTGTTTTTGATTGGTACATCCGTTATAATTTCATCGACCATAGGTACGTTCGTCGGCCTCTATGCAGGATACAAAAGGGGAAGTGTGTTTGATAAAGCCATCACCTACAGTTCTATGGCATTTATGTCCCTTCCCTACTTTTGGGTGGCGATAGTATTTCAGATACTGCTCGCGGTTGTACTAAGGATATTCCCTGTTGCTGGGGGATATTCGGTCCTTGACGCAAGTCCGAAGTTTTCCCTAACCTGGATTTCTGATGTCATCTATCATGCGATGCTTCCCATGCTAACTATCGTGATCTCCACAGCACCAGTCTACGCTATCATAATGCGCAACAACGTTGTGAATATAGTCATGGAAGACTTCATGAATGTTGCGCAAGCAAAAGGCCTCCGAAAGGGCAGGATTCTTGTATCATATGCGCTGAGAAACAGCATCCTACCACTCATTAGTATAATTGCAGTCAACTTCGGCTATGTGCTGGGCGGGGCGTTGCTAGTAGAAATTGTATTTAATTATCCCGGAATCGGCACTGTCCTGTACAACGCGATTCTTGGCCACGACTATCCGGTAATTCAAGGTGTCTTCTACATATTGGCGATTGCAGTGATACTCGCAAACTACGTTGCTGACATACTATATATGATTGTAGACCCGAGGATTAGATACACATGAACCTGGAAAAGTTGTTAGTTGGTGCTTCGGGCGAGGATACAGTTCTCAATAAGCTACTGCATAACAAGACTGCACTAATCGGCCTTGCAATACTTCTTACGCTTGTATTAATTGCAGCCCTTGCACCAATAATATCTCCTCACTCCCCACAAGCACTAGTCGCCAAACCTTATCTTCCTCCGAGTCCTGCGTACCCGTTCGGCACGGATGGCCTTGGAAGAGACGTCTTCAGCCAGATGATTTACGGCACATCTCTTTCTCTCGAAATTGGCTTCATTTCGGCAGTTGGAATCAGCCTACTGGGTACAACAGTGGGCATAGTGTCAGGCTATATGGGGTCATACATCGATGAAGCACTGATGAGGATAGTTGATGTGTTGCTCGTAATACCCGCAATCGCGTTGATGATATTTATTGCCGTGATTCTGGGGCCTGGAGTGGAATCGGTACTTATCGTGATAATTCTCTTTGGCTGGCCACCAATGGCTAGAATGATCAGGTCACAGACCCTTGCATTGAGGAGTGCGGGCTTCGTGGAATCTGCCATTGTCAGCGGAGCACCGAAGAGCTACATTCTCAGTAGGCTAATATTCCCCAACGTCCTTTCGCTTGTCTTGGCAAACGGCATACTCGCCGTGATATACGGCATAGTTGTTGACGCCTCTCTCGCATTTCTAGGTCTCACGTCTACAACAAATTACAGTTGGGGAACAGTTTTGTACAACGCTCAAAACGAAGGTGCAATATTTAATGGCGGAATAGTGTGGATCCTAGCTCCCGGTTTATTCATTGCCATGACCGGAATAGCGATTACACTCATTGCGCGTGCGATTGGTGACATAACGGATCCCAGGTATTCAACTACAGGGAAATGATAGCATGCTGGTAGAGATTGTGAACCTCAGGGTTACGTTCCCTTCATCTAAAGGAGACGTGACCGCCGTGGACGGTATTTCGCTCGAGATACCAAAGGGTTCTGTTTTCGGGTTGGCCGGCGAATCAGGCTGTGGGAAAACCACAACTGGTCTAACACTACTCCGAATGATAAGAACTCCAGGGAAAGTGCAAGGGAGAATAGACTTTGATGGGGAGTGAGGAGATATTA
>JAKBSX010000303.1 GCA_021844725.1 Actinomycetes bacterium
CGTCAATGTCTCAGTAAATCAGCTGGTAAGCGGATTCCTTGATGAGGTTTCTGCAATTGTAGAAGAGTTCGACATAGATCCTGAACTTCTGCATCTGGAAGTGACTGAGTCCGCGGTGATGGTTGATCCGAAATTGAGCATAGGGATTCTGCAGGAGCTTTCCGATCTTGGGTTTTCGATCATGATGGATGATTTTGGTACAGGCCAGGCTACGCTGGCCGCGCTCAAAGGACTCCCAGTGGATGCGGTCAAGTTGGACCAATCATTTATATCTGGTCTTGACGTACAGGAGGGACCGGATGCACAGATTGTCGATGCGGTAGTGAGGCTTTCGACCGCGATTGGTCTTAATGCCGTAGCCGAGGGAGTGGAGACAAAATTCCAAGCCGAGCGTCTGAGCGCATCCGGATGTAGATATGCTCAGGGTTATCTATACCTGTATCCTTCTCCTGCTGATCTTGCCTTCAGCTACATAAAAAAGCAGGGAATCGGGATTTGGGATTCCAGGGCCAGGTCGAAATCGAAGCAAGCGGTTGCCGAGCTTAGCTGATTCCTCCGGCTATATAGATTTGCCTATGAGGTCGGGATGGGCATAGGTGATGTTCCAGTTAGCATTTCTGATATGGGCAAACTTAAAATTGCTGCCTGTCAACTGAATCCGACTGTCGGAGACGTCGAGGCGAACACCAACAAGATAATTTCGGTTATTAAGCTTGCAAAAGAACGCGGTGCCTCCCTAGTGATCTTTCCAGAGCTGGCGATATCCGGCTATCCTCCTGAGGATTTGCTTGCCAAGCCAAGTTACATAGACAAGTGCCAAAAAGAGCTTGATCGTCTGGCTGAGGTTACCAGGGGAATAACGGCCATCGTTGGCACAGTGGAGCATGATCAACAGCTTTATAACTCTGCTGCCGTGGTAGATGACGGGAAAGTAGTTTCGTTTGTGCGCAAAGAGATACTTCCTAATTACCTTGTGTTTGATGAGAAGCGCTATTTCGCCCCAGGCGACAGACCTTCCCTGGTCTTTGAAAAGGACGGCGTTTTGTTTGGAGTCACTATCTGTGAGGATGCATGGTTTAAAGACGGACCTGTTAGCAAGGTTGCAAAGCTAGGGGCTGAGACAGTAATAAATATCAACGCCTCTCCTTACTCGATTGGCAAAAGACAGACGCGTGCCGAGATGCTGAAAGATCGGTGCAGCGAGAGCCAGGTTTCGATTGTGTATGTCAATCAGGTTGGGGGCCAAGATGAACTTGTATTCGATGGGGCTTCGATGGTTTACAACCAAGGAGGAGCACTGACTCTGGCGGCTGAGTCATTTGTTGAAGAAGTTCTGTATTTTGACTTTCAGACCCGGGTGCCTCGTCGAAATTCTGCCGGGCTTGAATTTGAGGCAGATCCAATCGTACTTTCCCAATCCAGCTCAGAACTTTCTAGCCAGGGGATTGAGAGACTGGATGATTTTAGGTTGATTGGAAGTTATCCGCACGCCGCGGATCCAGTACGGCTGGCAGCAGAGTTCAAGCCTCAGAGCTGGTCCAAGGCTCCCTTTGTACCTCTTAGCCAATCTATCGATGACAGCCTTGCCCTAGAGACATATCAGGCGCTGATTGTGGGTACACGTGACTATGTCGTCAAAAATGGATTCCAAGAAGTCGTAATCGGTCTTTCAGGAGGTATTGACTCTTCCCTGGTGGCGACAATTGCGACTGACGCTTTAGGGCCTGAGCGTGTTCACTGCGTGGCAATGCCTTCCCGCTACTCCTCAGCTGGGTCGCTAACCGATGCACAAGATCTCGCCAAAAGACTGGGGATCGATCTGTTAGAGATTCCAATTGAAATGGCGCATCAGGCCTATCTGGATATGTCATCTGAGTATCTTGGAGATCGGTTTCAAGGCTTGACTGACGAGAACTTGCAGTCCCGATTGCGCGGGGTTCTCCTTATGGCACTTTCAAATCAACGCAACTGGCTGGTATTGACTACGGGAAATAAATCTGAGCTTGCAACTGGATATTCGACTCTTTATGGTGATACCGCAGGCGGTTATGGAGTAATCAAGGATCTGAGCAAGACGATGGTATACCGGTTGGCGGAATTGCGAAATAGATTAACCTCTCAACCAGTGATACCGGAGACAGTTCTAAAAAAGCCCCCTTCAGCCGAGCTGCGTCCTGATCAGCGAGATGATCAGAGCCTGCCTCCGTATGAGGTGCTCGACCCAATCGTGGAAGCTCTGGTTGAGCTGGAATACAGCACTGCCGAACTAATAGAAGCTGGATTTGATGTCGAAACAGTGCTGAGGGTTGCCAGGCTTATTGACATCAATGAATATAAGCGGAGGCAGAACCCGCCCGGAGTGCGAGTGACTCAGAGAGCGTTCGGAAAAGATAGGAGAGTACCAATAACCAATGGATTTAAACCCTGGAAAGTGGAAATCTAATGGCTCAGTTAAATAGAGAAATAATTGAGCTTCTCTGTCCAGTGCCGGAACTTGAGACAGGTCTTGGGATCATTGAGACCGGGTATATCGCGGGTGCTTTGAGTGGTCTTTGCCTCGTTGGATTTGAGCTGCTGGGCAAGGTTTCAGTCGAGGCTAAGGATGATACAGTGGTAATAGCTTTGGCCCGTTCGTCCCGGATCATGGGAGAGTTGGGACAGGATCTCCTGGAGTACATACCTTCAATACCACCCTTGGAAGAGGTTGAAGTATCGACATTGTCCGGCCGTTTGCGCGAATTCTCAGCCGAAAAGGTTATTGATGAGTTTGGGCGGTCAGAAACTATAGCTTTGGTGTCAGAACAATTGATACCCCTGATCAGGGATTGCTGCAGATATTATCTGGGTAGATGTAGTGACGTATCTGATAAGGCGTTTTCACGAATGCTCGAGAGATTGAACTCGACTTTAAGTGAGGTTGGAAATTTGGTGGCGGCTGCGGTACCTGTTTCAGAAACTGACGGGAAGTCCAGCCAAGAATACTCAGATATTCTTTTAGCAATAAATTTAAAATAGAGACAGCCGAAATTGGATTGATAGAAGATAGCGTTAAAAAGGTAGCTTGGAAATTGATTTTGCCAACTACTGTAGGTGCATAGAAGTGAACTGGTTCACACTTAATATTCCGGTTATAGCGACAGGTGTAATCAAAGTGGGGGCGAGTGAAAATCTTCACCTTCCAATTATGAGAGGCATAACATGGCCAAAGAGCGTATGGAACGTGATGAAGAGGATTTAGTCCGGCTTTATCTGACTGACATTGGACAGTATCCATTACTTAACAAAGACGACGAGGTTCGTTTGGCTCAGGACATTGAGCTTGGTTATAGAGCATTCAGAGAGATCAACTCAAAGAATAAAGAGATCCTCCCAGCCAGGAGAAGAGAACTTAAAAGAGCCATTCGTGCTGGCGAAGCAGCACAAATGGCTTTTGTGCAATCTAACCTGAGATTGGTAGTATCGATAGCCAAAAAGTACCAGGCTTCAGGATTGCCGTTGCTTGATTTGATTCAGGAGGGCAACCTCGGACTGATGCACGCGGTGGAAAAGTTTGACTGGCGCAAAGGGTTCAAGTTTTCCACATATGCCACTTGGTGGATTCGGCAAGCTATTACAAGAGGTATTGCAAATACTGGTAGAACCATAAGACTTCCTGTGCATGCCGGAGATACTTTGGCTAGAGTCCAAAAGGCACAGGCCCGTTTAGAGCTTAAGCTTGGCAGGCCGGCAACTCTGGATGAACTCGGCAATGAAGTTGAAATGCCGGAAGATAAGTTGATAGAAGCGCTTCGTTTCAGGTCAGAACCCCTGTCGCTTTCTGAGCCGCTCCGGGAAGATGGAGATGCCGAGCTTGGAGATGTGGTGGAGGATAGGTCGGCCGAATCACCATTTGAAGTCGCTGCAACCTCGTTACTGCCGGTCGAAATTGCAAGGCTGCTGGCTCCACTTGACGAAAGGGAGCGGGAGATTCTAAGGCTTCGTTTTGGCCTTGACCGTGGTGAACCAAGAACACTTGAAGAGGTGGGAGAGCATTTCAATTTGACCAGAGAGAGGATCCGTCAGATTGAAGCTCGGGCGATGTCAAAGCTTCGTCATCCGTCTTCTGACACCGGCGCTCGGGACCTTCTCACCGTATAAGGGGAAGGTCTTTTTGCATGGTTTTAGAGATCAGCGCATCTCTTTTACTTTTTCTTGGGATGAGCGCGCCATTTCCCTCGCTTCCCTTATCGCTGTCATTGCCGTAGACCACGATACTTTCCACTTCTGAGCGAGCTTGGATATCGAGACCCCTTTTTGGTCAGCGTCTTTCATAAGATTAATTTTGGCTCTGTTAGTTAGCGAGTGACGGGAAGTGACAAAGTCTGCACTTTCTGTCCAAGTTATCTCTGAGCACTCTGGATTTGGGCAAGTCCATACCCTTTTTTTCCAGAGAAGAATCAAAGACTTGTCCCCAAGTGGAAGGTCACGAATTGTCGAAGTGCGCCTATCCTTTGGCTCGGCTGCCGTCGTGCAGGACGGACAGTATACGGGCTTCTTGTAGGTCTCAACTTCCGCGAATATGTCATTGTCCTTAACCTGGAAACCGATTAGGCGAAGCTCACCAAGACTATTTATTGCTCTTTCTACCTCTGACTTTTCGGACATTGGCCCTCCATTCTTAAAGTTAGGGAGTGTGAATGTTCCTTTGCTTGAGTTGAAAAGAAACTATATAAATCCAATCTAACTCTGAGCTTTCTTAAATACTTGGCAGGCATGTAAACGCTCATTCACTCACTACTAATTATTCGACTTTTACTTTCGATGACCGATATAGCCCTACACCCTATACCTATAAGGTTTTAGTGTGAAACTGACCAAATTGCAATAGCAGGGGCAAAATTTTGGCGGAGGTGAACGGGAATCGAACCCGCCGGACGGGGTTCGCCCGTCCCGCCCGCTTTGAAGGCGGGGGAGCCCACCAGGTGCTCAGACACCTCCACTGGTGAATACAACCTAGCCAGTT
>JAKBSX010000304.1 GCA_021844725.1 Actinomycetes bacterium
CGAAGGGCGCGTGGAACCATGCCAAGAAATTCTTCGGCTCCATAAAAGCAATGGATTCCGCAGCTACCGTTGAACATGATCTGTTCATGGGTACGCGGCTGGAACAGATAGCGTGCGGGTTCCTTCCTGTGACAAGCCAGGCGTCCTTGATCGAGAATGGCGTTCATGACGTTCGTGTTGTGTACACGGTTCGAACGCCGCCAAGAGATTTAGTCGACAGGGGTGTGGTTGAGGCAAGCTCACTTGTGTTAGTTGAACGGAGTGAGACAGGTGAAATGATTGGCGGATCCCTGGTTGATGATTCATTTGCGGAACAAGAGACAATAGCCTCACTTGATAGTGTAGTTTCCAACCAGGGCGGAAGCTTAGAAGCAAAATTGGATGGTGGAACAACTTCTTCTGATATTACCCTGGATTCGCGAAGCGGGAGAAAGGGCCCGTTATTGAGTGAACCCATCTCACTGTCTGTAAGTGTGCAGCTCGAACCACGATATCGTTCTGTCCAATTTTCTCACTGCATACTTACATTTTTCCCTTGTTTGGGTTATAGGTCAGAGTCACACTCTTTTCTTCCATACATGCTCAGAATGATACGCTAGCAACGTTTCTGCTGCAAGAGCCTGAGCTACCTCGATTTGTTGATATTCCTGACAAATCTTTTACGTCGACTATTCGGATTGGCCGCGACTTTCTTATGAAGGACCTTGAACTGCGAATCGCTCAGCAGCCGAGACGTCCAGATTTGCATCTGCTTGAACTAACTATTGATGTTGCCAATTATCAAGTCTGCGGTGTGCATCAATCGACTGTGCATTTGATGCGCATGATGTCAATGCTATGGCGAATCATGGTCATAGGGACGGGAGAAGCAGATCTGGTGTGGGCCAACCCTGGTACCTCGCTGCCTCTTCGTGTACATTCGTTCGCGACACTCTTGCATCTCGTTGGCTCGACAACTATGTTCCTGTCACGGAATGGTGTTACTCAGTTAGATGGAGTAAGTATATGGGACGTCGCCACGCTAAGTAAGGTCCTTGCTGCGGCCTTTGATGAGAGGAAGCTATTTGGGAGCGCCGCCGTTGAAGTGATTGATGAAGAACAATGGCTGCAGCAAGAGTTTCTAAACACCGCAAGCTCCTCAGGATCTCCATCTGAGAAGCGGAAACGGAGACATGTTCGCCAAACGTACGAAGTTTACAATGATTTACTTTCGAGAGATACCGCGAGTAGTGGAACTGACTCTCGGGATCTCCCGGCAGTGGATGAAGATGACGAAGGTCCAGCAGACATACCACTGGAGCCCTTAGACATTGACCTGGGCGCGATATGTGGAAAAGGACCAGACAAAGAAAGTCTTTCGCCAAGCAGCTTGGATAGCTTGCCTAAACGAGAATACAAGGTAGACTCAAAGGCTGATTTCCAAAGCGCGTTTCGCTCTGCTTCCGCTGCTGATGATAGCGACGGATTTGAAAGCGACAATCATAACAAAACGATACTCCAGGCGTTTGGTGGCATGTCCGGAGGCCGTGGACGTTTCATGACCGCGCCATCTAGAGCGCTTTCTACGATCCGTGAGATAAATGATGAAGAATTGGATTTGCTGTCAAATGGGTCCGAAATCACCAGCGAAACTCCTCGCTCAAAGGAAGACGAAACTTTAGACGATGCTCTTATTTTGAAGACGGGCAAAAGCTCGGTGAAGCAGTTTCGCAAACCTGATCTCAAAAAAGCCCACCGGGCAAATACGCTGCCTCCTAAACAAAAAGAGATACCCCGTCCACAAATTGTGAAAAAACAGTCTTCAGTTCCAAAAACGGAGGAAATAGAAGAGGCGGGGGCGAAGTTTCTCGAGTCCTTGAGCGGCAACTTTGGAGTACGGAATCTCAATCCTACTGGAGGAGAAGAACGTCGTGTCGGATCCTCCTATCATCGGAAGACTCGAAGTCGGTCAAGCATCGACTGGTCGGTTATGATGGAACCTCGCACCCCGGAGCCCTCGGGTTTAGAAGAATCGGCAAGCAAGGATGAAGTATGTCACCAAGATGAGAGTATGTCAACTCTAAGCAAGGAAGAATCGACTGTCATTCGCCTTCCCAGCTTTGTTGATCGCTTAGAATTGATCGGAAAATCGAACGAAAGTTGCCCAAGATGGTTTCCCTACATGTATGAAGTCATCATTATGCAATGGCATGCGCTTCTTTTGACCCAGCGACGCTCAGCAGAGCAATCCAGCGCGTCCTTCGCGACCGGAGAAAGGGTTCTTATTGAAAATGAAAGCTTGTCTCAAGCAGCAGTCCGTGCGATTGGGGTCGCTGTTGCCTGTGCTCCCCTATTGTTTGAAGTTATCAAGCAAAGTATTGGATATCGCGTAGCAACCTTATTTCATGCCGCTACTGCGAAGAATTCCATGAGAACCTGTCCGCCCTTGATTGCGCTCGATGAAACTCTTTCGAACAAGCTCGAGCATCTCATTTCAATGGTCACCGACGCTTGCTTGGATTCTCGAAACTTTGATTCTTGGGAGCTACGTATCATGAGCATAGATGTCAATGACTCAATTGTACGCTTTCTCAGAGACATGTTCAGCTTTTTGGCCCCAGCATCGGTCCATCGCATGATCCTTGTTTACTTATCGCGGTTCGTAACAAAGGAGGGAAAGCAATGGCAAGATAGGGATTCAAGTATTGGCCTACGATGTTCATGGGAAATTACAAAGCTACGGTTGAATGCAGTGACGGCCCTGGTTCGCTTCCCAGACTTTATTAGGGTGAATTCGCCGCAAATGATGAGTTGGGACGGTAGCAACAATTCTTTCAACAGTGATTCATTTCTTGACAAGGCCTTAATAAAGTTCGAGCAGTACTGGCTACCTGACCTTGTTGGTGGAGAAGAAACGTCCTCATACATCCCTAAGATTGATATTCCTTCTTCGATGAAGCCTCATTGGCTTGCTGAGCTTGTTGTTGATATCTGCCTTCTTGGTACTGTACATGCTGAACAGTACATTCAAAATAGGTCAGGATCGCTTATCCATGAACTCTTTTGGTTTTGCAGTCAAAACAGTGTCTTGAGAGGGACAAACGCGGCTGTTGGGGGGATGTTTATTACAATGCTTGAGAAGATCCTACCCAACGTAACCTATCTGTCAAACTTTGCTCCGAAGAGCCAGCTTCGAAAAGATATCATACCTTGCGCGGTCTATGTGTTGCAAGTGACTCCAGCAAACCTTCTTAGAGCTCTTTGGAGGCGACTATTTCGCCAGCTACCAGAGAAAGGCCGTGATGCCAAATACGGCGGAGTCAAGGATGTGCGTATTCTGGGGCGTGAGGGAGGAAGAGAACAACTATACAACAGTATTGCTGAGCATGGTGATGAAGTGGGCATTCTCGATATGTTCAGCTTCATGAATCTGGCCTTGAAGACAATGGAATATGAAGGAGCAGAGGAACACCTTGAGTACGATTCTGCGAGCCATTCACGTGACAGTGTTGATATGTGGAGACGAGAGTACATCCTCACTCTTGGTGCCGATGTGGACGTATCACTCCACAAACGCGATACCAGAGACAAGCAAGAAACTGGTTCTGATTCCATCGACAATTCACTGTACACGAGTTCTGTCTCTAGAAAGTGGCAGTCGCATGACGCATCACTCGTCCTCATTTGTACCACGCACCAAATTGTTCTCGAGATGTATCAAATGCTGAATTCTTCAGCAGACGGAAGAGCGCTGCTAAATCCGTCCGTTCGAAGTAATCGGACATCGGCCAGATTTAAAGATGAATTGTCAGGACAGAGTCCTTCACGTTCTCACGAGAGAGAAGCTGGATTATGCCAGAAATTAAGCATGGCCGATATAGTGGTTTTCGTCCGAGGGGCCGCGTCTGTTTATCTGCATGCACTTGCTCTTCGCGAAAGCGACCTAGTCATTGTTCGAACTTTTCGGGTTGCAGCTGAGGCGCTGAAGATCTTCGGAATCAAACTTTTCCTTGAAGCGCTCGGCGAAACGCTCCAGCATTGGATGCGGACGATTTCGCTTCACTGCGGGGCTCGCCGTGCACAGGTTAGAGTGGAAGCCACTGATCTTCTGGAACTCATTCTTCGGAGCACATGGGAGTGCTACGGCAGCTTCTTTCGGATTCGTGTACCGCTCCTTGCTGTTCAAACGGAGGTCATGGAAAGAGTTGTTGCAACTGCTGCGGCAAGATATTATCGAGATCAACGCAGGGAACGGAGCGCGTTTGAAAACTTTTCCAATGTTAATGCAGAGGCAAGCCTAGTGCCTTTGTGGCGTACGCTAGATCGAATTGAAAAACAACCTGCTAGCCAGAACATTGCTTTTCGAGGGGCTCTGATTCGGATGGCCGAAAAATTGAAAAAGCTCTACAGGGCTTACGTTGCCGCCCGCGTACTTTCATTCATTCAAGGCGCTCGCGCTAGTACAAAGGAAAAAGAGGACCCTTTTGTGAGCCATGAAACAGAAGCCAGACTCAGAGCGCGCCGAATCAGTGTACTGCGTGTCATCAACGCATCCGAGGGCTACAGTAAGCAATTCCTTGGATTCCAAGGCACAGCACAGCACAAGACTCATTTGGCGCATTACGAGGCGGTTGAAGATGCGCTCATTGACGCAGCTGATGTTTTCTCACCAACAGAGTTGCCGGAGCATCGTGTTGCTTGGCTCCGCATGTTGGCCGATTTTCATGCTTCAAGAAAAAAATATGCCGAGGAGGCGACCTGCCACTTCTACATTCATACCACTTTGCAGCAGGCAGCGCAGCTACACGGATCTTTGTGGTCAAACACTCCTTTTCTCCCTTGGACTGACAACATTCCGGATCCGGTTTATATTGACGGGGAGAATCCCACTGACATATTGCTTCGGCTCCCGCCTCGAGTGGACTTTGTGAGTAAACCAGCCGATGGACAACTTCTTGTCGAGTAACGCATGCTGGGAACGACTGCGCAACCTGAAGCTGGGTCACTTTAAG
>JAKBSX010000305.1 GCA_021844725.1 Actinomycetes bacterium
GGTAACTATTCCATTGGGATTCAGTGTCTGGACACAGTAAAAGGATGCGGTCTTGGCGGGTCCCAGGGTTCAGCCAAATTCCATCTGACTGTAGGTTCCAACCTGACTCCTTGGTGCAAGTCGGAGCAAAACTGTGCGATTCTATCAGCGTCACCTATTTCTGCCTACCCTGGTGATGTTATCAAAATAACCGGATTTGCACCGCTACTGTCAGTACTTGGTTCGAACTCGCCACAGCTATTTGAGCTAAAAGTAATCAAGGGTGCTCCAAAAGGTCCTGAAATTATTCAGAAGCCACTAGCAAAGGTCGGAAGCAATTCGATATACATGGGGCACGCTTTACTCAATATTTTGCCTCCCCAATCCTTTAGTTCACTCGGAAAATTTCAACCGAAAGTCCTAGCGAATTCTGGAATATCCCAGATCGCCCAAGATCCCTCTAACTCTGCCGGCGTCGACTGGTGTAGTGCGGGGCTTATTCAATTAGCTGGCCCAAATGGACCACAGACTATACCGACAGCGTCAGTCAATTCAGTTCTTCAGCAACTTGGTTACACGCTTTTCGCCCATAACAGCCCTAATTGCACTTCGTTGGCAGTTGTTGGCACAGGCTCAATCCCTCAACTTATCGCTGCCAGCTTCGAAGCCCAACCTAAAATGCAAAGTCCGCAATTCGCAAATGTCGCCTTGATGACCAAAGACGGCGGCAAGAGCTGGGTTCCTATACCTGTTCCAGCAGGTGCCAGCATGAATGGATTTGGTGGATTCAGACAGAATGGAAATTCTTTGGAAGCACTGTTCAGTCCAAGTTTTAGTGGATCTAGCTACCCGTCAGAATCTCCTATTCCTTTGGTTGAAGCCACCAGCAATAGTGGAACAAGCTGGAAAGAACAGTCACTGGCATGTCCAACTTCTGGACCGTGTGTAACATTTGGCTCCTACCTGGCTGGAAACTGCGCTGGTGGTGTCGGTGTACACCAGTCTGTCTTATATAGCTCCGATGATGGGAAGACTTGGTCCACCCCCATTTGGCCGAAATCAATTCAAGCCTGCTCTCCTGCACAATTAATTGAGCTGCCAAGTAATAAGGTTCTATTAGTAACTACGAGCTCTCAATTCGTTGCAAGGACTTCCTCCAATGGTGGGAAAACCTGGAAAGATTTAGCTGTTCCATTACCAAAAAGCTCTCAAAGCGGTTATGGAATAGGCCCAGGACAAGGAGGTTTTCAAATACTTCCCGATGGATCTCTACTTCTGAGTGCTCAGATTTCAAATGGTTACAATTGGCAGCTACTCAGTCCAGGTACCGACAAATGGTGTTCGTTCAACAACGTTTCTTCACAGTTTATAGTAAGTTCGGTCTATCAAATTGGCAACAAGTTGTGGTGGCTCTCAGCCAAACCAACTGGGCATACGTTCAGCCCCCAGAGCACCATCAACAGCATCAGCTTGCGCAACATTCACTGCTGACGCTGTCCTTGCCAGAAACTGAATTGCCATTGACTGGCACCAGATTCTTATGATATCTGCAGTAGAAGCTGTCCATAAGAAAGCTGAGCCAAGCCAAAACAACAATGAAGGCAATTGTGAGATCGAGCCAATGCCTGCATCACGCAAGGATTATCTTCAAGCTGTCTTTAACTTACCGGCAAAGTCTCAGCGATTGATCCGGCCATAGAAAAAGCTTCGTTAGCGGAATGATAACTGCTTATTGAATAGAGATTGCTGTTATATGTCCAGTCAACGAAGGCGTGATCGCCATCACCTACTGTTTGAATTATCACTTCCCCATGATTTTGCGGCATTTGGACTTCTCTCATAAATTCAATAATTCGCAGTGCTTCATGTTTTGCCGCAGATAATGAGCTAAGTGTCGCGCCTCCGCCAATCACAACACTCCACCCATTTAGATAAAAGGTCATCTCGCAATAACGGGTTGTGCCTTCGGTACCAGACAAGACGATGTGAATCCCTCGGCTCACCCCAACCTTAATCGATCTCGTAGCGATCGCTCCACAAAATTGTGTCCGATGGCGGTTGAGAACTCTCAGCCAATGACCTGCACTGACTGAGGTTGAATATTGGGTGCCGCTGAAATTACCAAAATGGTGAGCTAATCCGGAGCACCAAGGAGGACTACCAATTTTGGAGCTGTTCAGTGGCAAGAGCGACTGGCATTGGTAAAGGCTTACTTTGTAAGAAGTTTGAGTATATGAGGTTTTAGCGGATAATTTGGTGGGGATTTTGCTCGGGGCCAGTATTGGGAATGAATTCTTTCCCACTAGATAACTAAGTGCAGTTGAGATTGGAGATGGGAATAAGGCGGTACTTATAAGTTGATAAGGAACCTTTGAACCTGAAGTTGTTTGACCTTGCTTGGGGTTGGATACCAAGTTGCCGCATGATGAAGTTGACGTAACTATCAAAACAATAAAGAGTCTTATCAACCCTGATCCTAGGGTGGCGGAAATTTTAGTCACGGCCTTAGCTTACAATTTCGGGGGCCTCAACTCTGGTTATAAACCCTCTCGCCCCTGATTTTCTCTTACACGCTTTGTGACTTGAACGGGAGCTACCCCATTGATAACGATAGTTTGGGAGAGCATCCATCCTTAGGAACTGTGATTCAATTCCGCTGCATGGCACGCTGCTGATCGAAGGAGCTTTGGCTCACTACAGGGACGGTCGGGCCCAAACATTCAGGCTCAATTTCCCATGGAGACTGCTACAGGGCTCTATGGAGTCGACTTCAGGCCCATACTTGCACAACTCTGCTCCTGGAATGAATGACACGGTGGAATCACGCTCGAGAAATGTGCTCCCCCGTCACGGGTCAAGAGTAAGTTGTCGGATGTAGTGATAGCCCAGCCACTGTTAGGAGAAGAAAACTGTAGGGGACCAGCAACGCTATGATCCCCCAGACTCCCAACAACAGCTGAGATCGTATTTGTTCTCACAGAAATCCAATTCTGTCCTCCATTTGCAGTCCGATACAGCTTTCCAGCTGCCAAGTAGATGAATGTGGTTGAATTTATTGCGACAAATGGCTCTGACCCAACTGCCACACAAGTTTGACAGATTGGGCCAAGCACCGTGGGAGCCATTGTCGGCAGGGCCTGAAATGGTGTAGTGTACGGCGTCCAGGTTTTACCACTGTTGTTGGTTGTTTCTACTAGAGCATTGCCCGATTTAGGCTGTGCCAGCAAAACTCCTGTTTGACCAAAAAATATCGGCAGAGTAAGGGACTTGAATACGGTTTGAGATTCATTTCCGGCTGGTAAAAGGACTTCCTTCCAGCTGGCACCACCGTCTTTGGTCAAGTACAGTTCGGTTCCCTGGGGATTCAGCCCCCAACCAATATTAGAAGATACAAACTTGATTCGACCGACTGGAACCTGACTCTTCACCACTGACCAGCTTGAGCCTCCATTGGTGGAAGCAAGTATGGCCGAGGTATTTGTACCTACTGGTGAATAAGGTTCAATTGTTACGAATCCGTCATTCGGGTTGGCAAAGCTGAGGCTGTCACTTACACGACCAAGTAGAGCAACCTTAGGAAGTAGTCCCGAAGTCCAGCTCAGCCCTCCATTTACAGTGTGATCGACTCCCAATCCTTTTGCTATCCCGGCAATTAGCCATCCATCTTTTGAATTTATAAATGAAACTGAGCTGTAGTTGGCAATGGGATCACCGGGACTTGGCGGACGAGTATATCTCCAGGTGTTGCCCCAGTCAGAACTGAAAAACATCCCGTAACCATCGACCAACCACAGTTTCCCGGGTCCTATCACATCAATGCCTACAACGGGCGGCTGTCTCACCGAAGGCTCTGTCGGAAATGGTGCGAGTGGAGTGTTGGGAATTGAGATAGGCGATGAGCTGCCGAAAGTTGTTATTGTGCTTCCACCTTTATGCCGAGTCATCATAAGTGTGACTGCAGAGGCTAGAAATAGAGAAGCCACCAGGGAAGTTCCAATCAGCCAGCGCCTGCGTCTAAGTCGGCGTGCCTCTTTTATCAGGGCATCTGGGTCCATGGTGTCTGGGTCCATGGTGTCTGGAATTTTGGGTTTCAGTTGAGACAGAGTCATGCCTACCCTCGCAACATAACAGCAATAGTGCTAATATTACTAGCATCATGAGAGATGTCAAGGTTGACCCTTTAGAGCCCGTTCCTCTTTTTGAGCAGGTTGCGGCTGAGATAAGAAGAGCAATAGCGGATGGAGAGGCAAAACCAGGTGAGCGTATGCCACTTGCTAAAGACCTCGCCAGTGTAATGGGAGTAAATACAAACACAGTTCTTCGAGCGCTGCGGCTACTTAGAGATGAAGGTCTGCTTGAGTTTCGAAGAGGAAGAGGAATTACAGTTGCTGGCACAGCAGAAAAAGGTGCCGTGATGGCAAAGCTCAACGAACTTCTGAGATTTGCCAGATCACAGGGATACCAGCCGGAGGAGCTGGTCGCCATGATAAGGGGACTCCAGCGGTAATGCACAGCCTCTAACGGTGTCATTTAAGGTATGGAAAAATGAAATTGAATGTGAAGTACTTAGAGGCCGCGCGGATAGGTACGTAGTTTCTTAGCTGGTATTTTGTGCTAAAAAAGGCCCCTACTGGTCGTGTAATTTTTCCTACTTAAATGTAGGTGTGAACAAAACAACACAACCAATGGAGGCCATACCATTATGCGCGCACTTGACCCCGAAGTTGCAAATGTAATTTGGGTTGGTATCGAAGCTCTTTTGCCAACCAGAAATGATGCTCATCCTCTTGGCTGTCATAGGAGGCGTAAGTCAGATCGGGACTGTTTCGATGTAATGCTCGTCCGACTGGCAACGAGATGTTCATGGGAGGATGCAGAACGACTCTGTGGTCATAAGGTGTCAGATACTACAGTACGAGCGCGACGAGACGAATGGATAGAAGCAGGTGTTTATGATGCAATAGCCAACGAAGCAATACAAAGTTATGACCGCTTTTGAGTGGCAC
>JAKBSX010000306.1 GCA_021844725.1 Actinomycetes bacterium
ACTTGCTGGCACCGTATGGGTCTTTGCCTCCCAAAGGGTCCGATTCCCTGTACGGGTAAACCCATTCATTGTTTTGATAGACCTTGTCACTCGTAACTACTATGACAGTCTTTGTACTTGCAGCTCTTCTTAAACTGTCAAGAAGATTGACTGTGCCAATCACATTGGTTTCAAAAGTTTCTTTCGGATAGTCATAGGATTCCAAAACGATAGGTTGTGCCGCAAGATGAAAGACAATTGAGGGCTGGAAATCGGAAACGGTTTTATGAAGATACTCTTTATCGCGCACATCCCCTCTTATGTCTGTGATTTCCCTACCAATCTGTGCAGCATCGAACATATTGGGATTCGTTGGCGGGGCAAGGGAATAACCACAAACATTTGCCCTTAACATCACCAGCCTTTTAGTGAGCCATGAACCAATAAAACCAGTATGGCCAGTGATCATAATATTTTTATCTTTGAAAAATCCGGTCATTTGCATTCCGATTATCATCCCTTATGAAAGGCAACACTCCAACTATTGTTTTCTTCATAATGAAAAATATTTTCCTCGAACCATTCCTTTGTCTTCTTCAGATTATCCTCAAGAGCTGCCCTTCCGATTGATAATTTATGGACTGAGTCATAAACACGATTCCCTCCCGCATACAGATATTCCTCAACATCATCACCATGCGAATCCACCTCGTAAATCCTATCGAACATTTTGAATAAAGTTGCTGCAATTTCAGATACCTTGGTTAATTTTCCCGTTGCAATATTTATAGTATATTTATTGTCAGAGAGCCCGGGATCACTGGCAATCTTGTAAAACGCCGCTGCGACATCACCAACGAATGTGAAATCTCTACCTGCCATCGGCTTTTTTATCTTCGGGATTTCACCACGAAGGAGAGAAATAATTATGTGCGGTATTAACCGATGAGGGGAATCGTAGTAACCAAAGGGTGTAAATAGTCTCATTGTTAAGTAATTTCTTGAGTATTTTCTGGCAATCATCTCAACGTATTCTCTTTCTGCCCGTTTGGTGATTCCATATAGGCCTATTGGTGTATTCTGACAGTTATCTTCAGAGATTGGACTGGGGGAAAAGCCGCATTCATAGGCACTACCTGTATTCAGAAATGTATCTATGTTTGATTCTACACAGGCATTTACAATCTTGACGGTGTTGCCAAAATTACCTTGAATGACTCCCATCTGATCAACCATTGAAAATCCTTTAACGATACCGCTGCAATTGATTACAACATCTGGCTTCACTTCTGACAACAGTTCTCGTAATTGCTGTTCATGTGATAAATCACCTTTGTGTAAATAGACGTCATTCACGACATCGCTAATTCTCCACATATCAGTGGTACCACGAACTAATGTGTGAAGCTCCTCTCCTCTTTCGAGGAAATGATGTAATATATTCGAACCAATAAAACCAGATCCACCAGCCAGAAATAATCGCATTTATTTCCACACCTTCCATGGTGGAGAACCTGAATTCCATAATTTTTCAAGCGAATTCTTGTCACTCAATGTATCCATTGGTTTCCAGAAGCCAGTATGCCTATAAGCCATGAGATTTCTGCTGGTTGCCAATGATTCCATCGGCTCCCTTTCCCAAACGGTGGCATCTCCATGTATCAATTTCAGGGCCTCCTTATTTATGACGAAAAAACCACTGTTTACCCAGCTGCCATCTCCAAGAGGTTTTTCTATGACGTGGTTCACATTTCCGGCCTCTGTCAAATTCAAGGCGCCAAACCTCCCCTCAGGCTGAACCGCCGTAACCGTAACGAGTTTTCCATGGCCTCTATGAAAAAGCAACAGTTTGTCAATATCCACGTTAGACACGCCGTCGCCGTATGCCATCATGAAAGTATCTCCGTCAATGTATTTCACAATTCTTTTTAGGCGCCCACCCGTCATTGTTTCCTTTCCCGTATCAACGAGCCACACCTTCCAGTTGGGTGCTTGCGAGTCTATTTTTTCAACCTTTCCGGTCGACGTATTCACAATCAGATCACTGTTCCTCTCAAGATAGTTTACGAAGTAATCTTTTACAATATCTCCCTTGTATCCCAGGCATATGATAAATTCATTGAAATTATAATGGCTGTACAGTTTCATTATGTGCCATAGTATGGGTCTACCACCAATCTCAACCATCGGTTTAGGCTTAACAACCGTTTCTTCGCTCAGTCTCGTTCCATACCCGCCAGCAAGAATTACGACTTTCATCTCAGTCCACCGAAGTATCTTGGTTATGATTCTGTAGCCTGTTAAATCTTATCATAGCCGCTTGTGAACTTTAAAACATCCGTCTTGTTCATGCCGGCTAAGTATTCCAGTCCGATAACTTTTGGTCGTGGCAGTGGAATAATTAATTTACCGCCATTTGTGAGATGGTCTCTTTCCTGTGTTGCAATTTCATTTGCATATTGATAAGGAAGTACCAAAAGGTAATCGGGATTAATCTTTCGATATTCTTCGATCGGGATTATCCTTATACCTGTTCCAGAGAGATATTTACCCCATTTATCTGAATTTTTATCAGTTGCGAATTCAATAAGATTCTCTCCAATTCCTGCATGTTCCAGAATTACCAACCCTCGTGTGGATGCACCATAAATCAGAACGACATTTCCATCCTCCTTTAAACGTGAGATCATTTCAAACAATTCTGCACTCACATTATGGATGTCTTTGCCGAATTGCCTAAATGTCTCTGGTCTGGATAGACCCATTCTTTCTTCTTCTCTTTTCAGTCCGGCAATATTGCTTTCATTCGGGGGTCTGGTTTGGTCAGTTGCATATTTGACATAAAGTCTAAAACTTCCAGCGTTTACGTTGTTCAGTTCTACGTTGAAAATCTCCATTTTGTGCTTTTTGAGTAAGTATTCAATCGATTTCAGGGAATAATAAGCTACGTGTTCATGACATATGTTGTCAAAACCCATGTTACGTATCATCAGCCCCAGGTAGTTCATCTGAATTATCCATACACCATCATTGGCCAAGACTCTTCTAATTTCTTCAGTGAATTTATTCGGATCGTCAAGGTCATAAAACATTGCAATGCTTGTGATTATCTTGGCTTTCTTCTCATGAAACCTTTCCACGTAGTCACTGTAGTTGAAATAATTATTGATGATAACTGTATCTTCCGATTGTGCATTTTTCCACAGGTTAGATGGCTCAAACCCGACTTTGACAATTCCTTCTTTTTCATATTGCCTCAGGAGTGTTCCATCATTTGCGCCAATGTCTAAGACAACATCACCTGATTTAAGATTGGACAGTTTAGTTGCGTTTGAAACTATGTCCTTGAGCTCCTGTATCATTGTTGGACTAGTGCCGGACTTATACCAGTAATGTTTGTAGAGATAGTCTTGATCGAAAGTGTGTTTGAGTTGCAACAAAGTGCATTCTTTACACAAAACTAGATCCAACGGTCCCCTTACACTCTTGTCAGAAGGCGATGTAACAAAATCCTTCACTACCTGCATTCCAAGGGAAAACACAGGTATGAAATATTCAGATTTGCAGACTCTGCAAACTTGTATTTCTTTCCACATTAAGGGCGATTATAAGTTATGTGGTATTTTGAACTATTTGACTCGGCAGTGAAGCATTGTGAGGATTCCGATTTGAGCGTCTGCTCGATGTTGGACATGATATGAGGAGAGGCAGTTTTCTGCCTTTATCATATCGCTTGTAATGCTTTCAGGGCAACTGCCCCGTCATAAATGTCTGCTGAATAGGGGGTTCTCCCTGCTCGTGCCTGCATGTGTCAATGGCGGTTTAGATTTCCCCACTTTCGTGGGCGAATTTTCCCCAGATTCACCCCATTGGGGCAAG
Source organism: Actinomycetes bacterium (assembly GCA_021844725.1). The sequence continues at coordinate 3,859 of JAKBSX010000306.1, forward strand.
ATCCTGAGACCTGCTCATAACTTATACAGGGGCAATTAATGACAGAAGACGGGAAAAGTGTTCAGAGACAAGTAAGAAGGACGGAGGAAACAGGGAAGATCTCCGTGGGAGCGACAGTAGTAGGGGCTATCGAAGGTGCTATTTCGAATATTGATTATATTGCAATGGGTTTCTACCCAGTAATAGGTGGTACAGAGACTTACGTCTTGGAAATAGCAAAGAGAATGCCTGAATTTCTGACTGCAAATCGTGTCTGTTCATTCGGTACGCCGTGACGGATCGTTATTATTTGCGTAACGGCATACAAGCGGCATATGGTGACCGGAAATGTATCTGTCGTCAGGATCACGAGCAAATTCAGGTCCAAGAACAGCAAGAATCAGAGTCTCGTACTAACTTCGCGATATTCAGGCTTATGGCATTGGCATGAGCGATGCAACCGTGCTGTCAATGGAGCGTTGGGTGTGATCCTCGGTTGAGCCGCTGTATGTGAAACTGATGAGCAACCTGAAGAGGCACGAGAATGCATGTACCGACGAGACTGAGCTCAAGATCAATGGCGACAACGGATGGCTGTGGGTGATAGCCACCAACTCGTCCGTTGGATACTGGATAGCCGGCACTTACAGCACTAGGGGGAAAGCAGTTACCCTTGGACTGCTCTCTGGGTACAAAGGCATTATAATTCACGACGATTGGAAGCCCTACAGCTTCATATCAACAGCCAGTCGCCAGCTCGACCTGCTTCACGTCGATCGATGGATAGAGAGGGCCGAGGTCAGGCATGGCATTGAACCGGAGCCGTTGTTCGGCGGCAGACCACCCATCCTTACCAGGAGGGGCTGCCTTCCTCGTGAATTCATCGCGTTCGTGGACGGTGTCAGGAATATATTTTCATCGGCTGTCCATGCATCCGACGAGCCGGAGAAGTCGAGGAGAAGGGCATTCACTGTTGTCAGAGGGAAGCTGTCCGCACTGCTTGCAGTGAGATGGAAGGACAGGGATGCTGCCCACATTGCAGCCGAACTGAGGAGAAGGTTCGGAGTGCTCTTCACGTTCCTGCAGCAGTGCAACGTTCCGTGACACAACAACCGTGCCGAGAATGCAATCAGGCACGGGGT
>JAKBSX010000307.1 GCA_021844725.1 Actinomycetes bacterium
AGCACGATATTTTGACTAAAAAGAGCATTAGATCAGGTGTTGCAATCAGATCATTTGGCAGACTGCTACAAGCATCACTGATCTTTGCTATTGTCACCTTAAGATTGCAGAACAATTTCCTGGTGCAGGCTCAAAAACTGATTGGCTTTTCCTATGGATATTGTTTCTGACTGCAGACTAGCGACAGAACTATCCGCAAAAATGAAACAGGAACAAGTCAAATTAGTTAATGAGAAATACAAGTTGATGTTACTCCGATTCACCAAAAGGGCGTAAGATGGCAACCAGAGCAACCACGGTGGCACGAAAGAGCCTTGTCGCAAGCTCTCATCAACTAGCTTCATTCTGGGGAGCAAAGATACTCTCGGAAGGAGGCAACGTGGTCGACGCAGCAATTGCAACCAGCGCCATGCTTTGTGTTACCCAGAATAACATGTGTGGTCTGGGAGGAGATTTTTTTTCGCTTGTGAAATTTGGCGGGAAGATTTTCTACCTTAACGGAAGTGGGCGTGCTTCCGAGAATGCAACAATCGAGTTTTACCGAAAAGAAAACGGGTTTGATAAGATAGCCGAGCGCGGACCGCTCGCAGCCCTCACCGTCCCTGGAATCGTCCATGCTTGGGGAGAACTGCATTCAAGATTTGGCGCAATCGAATTAAAGAAACTGCTTGAGCCTGCGATTTTCTATGCAGAGAGCGGAGTTCCTCTGACATCGAACTATGCGTCTTCGATTCGAGCCACGGCTCCCTTTCTTGGAGAATTTTCTGGATGGTCGGAGGTGTTTCTTCCAAATGGTTCACTGCCAGCGCCCGGCACATTGTTCAAACAAAGAGATCTCGCTTCGACGCTGAGGCAAATCGCAGAAGAAGGACCTCAGGCGTTTTATTCTGGAAGATTGTCTGAAAGAATCATAAAGGGAATTTCGGAACAAGGTGGGGTTTTCACCTCCAGAGATTTTTCAAAACATACAAGCACCTGGTCTGAGCCTCTGAAAACTGACTACAGGGGAACTACTGTCTACGAGACCGCCCCAAATAGTCAAGCGGCAACCGTACTTTTGTGGCTGAACATGCTGGAAGAACAGGATATTTCAAAATTTGGCGTTGACTCCCCCGAGCTATTCGAGATTTTGCTCGATACCTGCCTAAAATCGTACGCTGAAAGAGCTAAACACATCACCGATCCCGCGTTCCATGAGTTGCCAAAGGAATTCACTTCAAAGGAATTCGCTTCTAGGATAGCGAGATCGAGTAGAACAGTTGCAAATCTCGTGCCCAATTCGGTTGGAGGCTCTGGCGACACCACCTATTTCACCGTAGGAAATTCTGAAGGCGACTGTCTTTCTGTTATCCAGAGCAATTACATGGGATTCGGCTCTGGGCTGGTGCCAAAGGGTACGGGCATCGTGCTTCATAACAGAGGCTGCTACTTTTCCTTAGATGAGAGGCATCACAATGCTCTGAAGCCCGGAAAAAGAACTTTCCATACGCTTTGCGCTTCTCTCGGCGAGACAAGCTCGGGCAGTACCAAATTTACTCTTGGTTGCATGGGAGGCGATGTCCAGCCGCAGGTGCATGTCCAGCTCATGACAAAAATCCTGGACTACAACATAGATCTCCAGAGTGCAATCGATGCTCCTAGATGGGTTGTGCCTTTTACGATTTACGAGCAACCGTCGAAGGTGTTTTTCGAGCCTGGAATGGAAAAGCTTGCGCCCGCGGCACGAAGGATTGCAGAAAGAGCAGGCCTGTCTTTAGAGCACTTTGAGACGCTCTCTTCCCAGACGGGGCATGCACAGGCAATACTTTTTGGTGACCACGGAACACTCTTGGGAGGAGCCGATCCGAGGGGAGACGGTGCAGCAGTAGGTTTCTAACATCATCGCCGTTCGATTGATAGATGTTGATTTTCTAGTATGGAGTAGCCGTGCCTCCGATCGTATCGCAGCTGCCGCATTCTACGATACACGATTCTTACTCAGTCGTCCTTGCTAAATGGCGGCGATAACAACAGTTGAACTACTGTTCTCTGCGTTCATGCGAAGAAAATTTCCAACACTCGAAAAATGCTTTCACATAATGCATTGTCATAACAAATCGTTACTATCTCCTTGACTGCTGACGAGTTGCGAGAGCTATGGCAAAGAGAAGTGCCGCTCCTCCGACCACTGTGAACGCGCTCACTTTCTCTCCCAGGAGTACGACACCGCTAATCACACTGACGATAGGAATAAGATAGAGCTGAATCGACAATCGCGAAACTGCACTTTTGCTCACGAGTGTGTAGAACATTGAGTATCCGAGTACGGTGCTGAGTAGGCTCAGGTAGAGGACAGAGAACCAGCCAATCTCTGACATCGCGGACACTTGCGCTACGAAGCTCTGGGACAAGAGAGGCAGAAGCATTACTGTTCCAGTTGTTCCTGCTCTAATCGCGATCGGAAGTGATCCGTACTTATGCACCAGAGGCTTTGACAAGACAGCAAAGACAGCATACGCGAGAGCTGTGATTACCACCTCGATAGGCCCAGCGAAAGATTCTATCGTACCGTTGAGGTCAGAGAATGATAGTAGCGCAGCGCCAAGTGTTGCCGACGATAGAGCAATGATCACTCTCGTACCTATAGTTTCCTTGAGAGAGATTCTCGAAAGAACTACGATAAAGACTGGCCCTAGTGAGATGAGCAATCCGGCAAGGCCTGCGGAGACCGTGGTTTCTGCGTAGTTCAGTGAAAGATGATATGCCGGCACATTGGCAAACGAAACTACAAGCAGTCGCGGTAAATCCTTTGTTTCGAATTTGGTTTTGGATCTCCCAAGAAATGGAAGGAGCGCAAGGTAACCTGCGCCGGCAATGAACCACCTTAGTAAAGTCAGGTTGACTGGCGAAAGCTCGAAATCAGCCACTCGAATTGCTACGAATGCTACGCCCCAAATTAAGCTAAGCACCGCAAGAAGTGAGTATGCCTTTATCTTTTGAATGATCTGTAAAGACGGTTGCTTTGATCCAGTCTTCGATTTCTCAATTGGTTTGTCTTTGGTCAAGCTCTCATCGATCAAACCATGCTTGGTAAGTGTGAGCCAGTTATGTTGGACAAGACCATAACCTTCGGTTCAATTTCGGTAATAACACGTTGTCTTTCAATCTTACTTTCAAATCGAGTTCGCAGTAATGGGTTGACACAATTTGAGACGAATTTCTTGATCCGAAGAGATTTAAGTAGATGCGCCATCCAACGTGAGCCGATTTTATCGATTATGCGATTGGGAGAATCTTGCACTTTCTGTGATCGAGCTTTACTAGGATGATCTGGTGAAGCAATCGTTGACGAATACGAGAAGACTTTCGTTCATCGCAGGAATCATTCTGGTCGGAATATTGCTTGGAGGACTCGTAATTTACATCGAGCAGGGCAGAATCGCTCCGAACACTCACACCGCGGCACTGAGCGTGCCTATAACTCATAGACCCATATTTCTAGGAAACTATCCTTTCATTCTTGGCTCCGGAAATGTGATACAGAATGGCAGTGCCTATTCCTATGTTTGGATCAATGCTAGTGCTCTGGAAGAAGGAGACAGCTTCGTTGCTTTTCCTGCCCTAAACATTGGACTGGAAGGTAATGGCCTAGACGAGAATAACTTTACTGCGAAGATAACATACGCCGGTTCAGAGTATGGCGCGTATCCTTACTGGATCAATTTTTCCATTGACATACCCGTCCTCGACACACGGTTGTATTCATCACATATTGAAGGAAATTTTTCAAGATACAGTACTTCCCTTCCTGGATTTGAAGGCGCATTATTCTTCAGCCAGATCTCCAATGTAGTCGGAGAGAGTTCGGAGTTCGAATTCTTCTTTTACATAGGAAATGCGAGCACCCCGCTCCCACAGTTGACGCATGGTCCGGTTCATTAGTTCCAATGTTAACAGGCAACGCACAAATCATATTTCTATGCCCTAGAGAGTTCCGATAGTCTTGTCAAGCCGAGCGGAATCAACATTTCGTTCTCTGATAGTCCTCCATGCACCCCGAGAAGCTCGAACTCTCTTCCTTTGGTATGCTCGTACCACACTAAGTTTTGGTCGCGCGGAAGGACGAGTAGATCTCCTGCTCTCTCCATGAATCGCCTGCTTGGCCTGTTGATACCGAACAGTCCCATTTCAATTGCCTCTTTCGATTTTAACACGACTGCACTATCGCCAAGTATGTCCACTAACGCTAACTGGACCTCCTCCACTCTGTCTTTCTTCACATGGAGAACGACATCTCTGGGGCTCCACGATGGCAGAATAGAATTCCCCTGCCAGCTCCTCTCAAAAGCATTGACCACTTTGGGATAGTGGTTCAGGTACAGAGTGTCTTGAGGCGATACGTCAATCTGTCCATGGTCTGATGTGATGATTAGCAGTGTCTTTTGGGCCGTGTTCCTGTCAAGCTTGTCAAGAAACTCTCTTTTCATTACGTATGAAAACGAGGATATCTCGGCCTGCGTCGAATCCGAGCTCGGACCGTGGGCGTGTGAGCTCGAATCTATAGCATCCCAGTAGGCATAGATGAACGTCTTTCCTTTCAAACTCTCCAGCTGTTTCCTCAATGTAACAGCAAAGTCTGCGAGACTGAAATACGGAACCACATTGCTGCCCTTCAATGATAGCTTTGTGTATGCGCCTCTAGTGATTGGAGCCGGTAGCAGAGAGATAGAATGAATCCCAGACTTTGCAAACAAACTGTACACTGTGTCGCCGGAAAGAAGTGCACGTGGATCCATTCTTCCAACAAGTGTATCACGCTTGCTTTCTCCCATTGGAGTAAATGGCAGAGTTGTTATGATCATGTCAACCTCTTTCATGTAGACGTACCACTCCGGCAGTCCGTGTTCCTGAGGAGTGAGGCCTGTTGACAGAGTGGTGAGAGCCGCGGCAGTGGTTGAAGGGAAGACTGTGGTTCCGTATTTCAGTCTCGCAGAC
>JAKBSX010000308.1 GCA_021844725.1 Actinomycetes bacterium
ATTGGCGGGATATAGCCATCGTCCAGATTTCTAAGTCCATCAACCATCTCGCCTGAAGGAGGTTCAATGGCCCAAACTTGAACTTTTGGATTCTTTTCCTTCAAATATTTTCCGACACCCATCAAAGTTCCTGAAGTTCCGAGTCCGGCAATGAAGTGAGTCACTTCTGGGACATCGTTCCATATTTCTGGTCCCGTTGATTCATAATGTGCTCTCGGATTGGAAGGATTTGCGTACTGATAAAGAAAAACCCACTCCGGATGCTCTGCAGCCAGCTTTCTAGCCATTCTGACAGCTCCATTTGAGCCCTCTGATCCCGGCGATTGGATAATTTCAGCTCCCCAGACTGACAGCAGTTGAGTCCTCTCGACCGAAACGTTCGAAGGTAAAACTATCTTCAGGTTGTAACCCTTTACCTTGCATACCATGGCTAATCCAATACCAGTATTGCCCGACGATGGTTCGATCAGCGTTGACCCAGGCTGCAGTAGTCCCTCTTTCTCAGCCTGCTCGATCATAGCCAAAGCAATACGATCCTTGACCGAACCGCCAGGATTTTGGCCCTCCAGTTTTGCAATTATGCGTACCCGGGGATTAGGACTTAACTGGCTTATATCTATCATCGGGGTTCTGCCGATGATGTCTAAAACGCTGGAGTAGACGGTCATATCAGAACTCTTTTCTCTATCGCAATATCTTTAGTGATGCTTTGACCAATCGAGTAATCAGATCTAATCCTAATTACAGAGCTCCACCAGCTACTGCCGGCAAAATCGAAATCACATCACCATCAACAACCTTGGTCTCAAGTCTCTCTAAATATCTGACATCGTCATCGTTCAGATAAACATTCACAAACCTGTGCAGAGTACCGTCCTCGGCTATTACCTGTGCACCTAGTCCAGGAAAATTATTAGTGAGATCTTTCAGTACCTCACCTATGGTCTCTCCTTCTACGGATACAGTGGCTTGGCCACCAGCTGCAGACCTTAATACTGTAGGTAGGCGAACTTCGATTCCCACGATTCCTCCTGAATGTTGACTTAACTGATTATTATTCTAGCAATTAAGCCTAACAACAGACTCTTCGATTATGTTCCCATCGACAATGGCAAATGATCGCACAATCGGATCTTTATGCTTTAAAGACACTAAAACATAATGCCAGGAAGGATCCGGCGCCTGAGCCACGTCGGTGGGCGATGGAAACGCTTCAGAATGAGTGTGAGAGTGCACTACCCCAATTATCGATATCCCTTTTAACTCAGCATCACGATCTGCCCTCAAATAGTCCCCTGGATTTACGGTATAAATTCGGGCTGAAGCAGCATCATTCCGAGTCTTATAAAAGGCCTCAACCTGGTCATTATTGCCAGCAATCAAGCCACACGCCTCTAATGGATACTCCTTTATCGCGTGAGCGATCATTTCTTCAAGGTATATTTGCGAAATAGTAAGCACTATTCGAAGGCTAGTTTGGTAAAAGAGCTATGGCATCCAAAAAACTTAATCAGGCTAAACAAACACATTCGTCATCCGGGATAAAGATCGTCGCTCAGAATCGAAAAGCTCGCCATGACTACGAGATACTCAAGACATTCGAGGCAGGGCTTGAATTAAAAGGATCTGAAATAAAGTCAATCAGGCTTGGCAAAGCACAAATCAGAGATGCCTTTATTAGGGTCGACAACGGTGAAGCATGGCTGATTCAAGCCCATATACCTCCATATGATTTTTCACACGGTTTCGGGAGCCACGATCCTGACAGACATAAGAAGCTGCTGCTTCACAAAGACGAGATTGAAGAACTGTCTCAGAAAACCCAACAACAGTCACAGACCATTGTTCCAATCTCGATCTATTTAAAAAATGGAAGGGCCAAGATGGAGATAGCCCTTGCAAAGGGGCGCAAGAGCTATGACAAAAGAGCAGCAATCGCCCAACGGGACGTCCTTAGAGATACCCAGCGCGAACTGTCAATAGCGAGAAGAAGGTCCTAACTCCCTTTGTCGACTACACTTTAACTCTCAATCGAATTACCCAGGGGGTGACAGGCTTCGACTTTGGTCGTCGAGGTAGGAGAAGCGAGCCGTGGTCTCCGAATCCACGTTAAAGAGTCGGAATCATAAAATAAACGACGAGTCAACACTCGCCCTTGCCGCTTAATAAGTAGGCAACGTTCAGCCACCTTCAGTTCCACGGGGTGTGTCTGAGCGACGATCAGTGGAACTTACCAATGTCGTCACTCCCAATGGCGACCTAGGGACACTCTTTTGGGATAAGCCATACAATGGGTGATAGAGACCATTGAAGGCCGACAACGCTACTCTGTCTGCGCTCGGAGAAGCCCTACTAAGAAGCTGAAGGACGCGGGTTCAATTCCCGCCACCTCCACCAGAAATTTGACGTTTAAACTAACGTCACAAAAACGATCATTACCAGCGTTATTAGACCCTCCTGCTACTAAGCCGGAGGGTCTAATGCTTCGATAAATCTCTGGCATACCAAAGTACTTCCTCCCGACGGCAAATGTCCGGTTCAGCCCGTTCTGATCATTCTTCGAACGATAGCATTCTGTTATAGACTCGGTGTATGGTCGTGGCCAAAGATAATATCTCCAGCGGTGTAGTTCACGAACTGCCAAGCGATTTACGCGAGGCGCTCGCTTCCGACGAAATGGCGCTAGCGGTATGGGAAAATATTACGCCGCTGGCACGCAATGAATGGATCTGCTGGACAGTTTCAGTAAAGCAGCAAAAGACCAGGGATGAACATGTTAGCCGTGTGGTTTCCGAGCTCAAAGAAGGAATACGACGGCCTTGTTGCTGGGCAGGTTGCATTCACCGCACTGATAAGCCGATTAGCCCTTCGGTGCAGTACCTGCTAAACAGGCGAATTAAAAAGTCCAAATAACCGACAGTTGTCGCTAACCTGCTTTTGATACATTGAGGCCGATACCGTCGATTATGAGCGTTTTAGCATAACGTCATCCACGATGTCATCGCTACGAAAGTTGGTAACGCTAAACCTGCCATCCAGGAACGTCCTGTAAGCCCCACCTAATCTGATTGCTGCGAGGGATTTGGAACTTGCTAGCTTACTCTTTGTTTAGGCCCGGCAGATAGAGAACTTTGCTCGCTGGATGCCTCTTCGAGTGACTTGCCCATAGGCTCAGGAAGAGCCCACAACGTCAACGCTACTCCCAACAGTGAAACAACTGCCAAGATTCCCATAGCGTCAGCCAGACCGAAATCCTTTACCACAGTTGGCATCAACAGTGCAGCCACAAACGCGCCTACCTTGCCTCCAGCAGCAGAAATACCGTCAGCGATGCCCCTGATCGAAGTAGGGAAGATTTCCGACGGGTAGACAAAAGTGGTCTCGTTGGGCCCAAACTCAATGAAAAAGTAAGTGATCCCGTAAACTACCAAAAATAGAACCGGGATCTGTACGACTCCCGGCACCACCATAATGACTCCATAACCCAATGCCATAACGGCAAATCCCTGCCACTGAATCCGCTTTCGCCCTATCTTATCCAAAAAGTGAACAGCCACCCAGTAGCCGGGAACAGCAAATATCAAAAAGATCAATGCCGCCACAACTGTGTTGTGCAGCAGACTAGCTTTGGCCCCAAATAATGCCTTGAGTATCACCTGAGACGACACACCATTGCCGTAAAACGCTACGTCCATCAAAAGCCATGCTCCAGCCGTTCCTATCAAACGCTTCAAAAAGAAGGGGTTGCTGAGCTTCTCTTGAATTTTTGACCCAGCTGTCATTCCAGCCAACTCGCCGGATGATACGTCCTGACCGGTGGTCCACTTTATTGCCTGCACGGTGGACTCGACGTCACCTTTGACTTCAAGGGTAAATCTTGGAGTTTCTTTAATCTTGCGGCGAAGGTATACCACAGAAGCTGCCGGAATCGCTCCAAAGGCAAGCATGATTCTCCATGAAATATTGTTGCTTACTCCGGACGCCAATAAAATTGATGCGAATAAAGGCCCAGCCAGCAAACCAAATCCCTGCATTGCGAAGACTGTTCCAATCAACTTGCCACGATTTCGCCTGTTGGCATATTCTGACGTAATAACAGCAGAGGTTGCATAATCGCCACCAACCCCAATACCAACGACAATTCTAAAGATCAGTAATTCAGTAAAGTTGACAGAGAAGGCTGACGCGATCGCTCCAAGAACAAGTAGGCCCACCTCGAGTCCATACATCGCCTTTCGGCCAAAAACATCCATCAATTTTCCAAATATGATCGCACCAAACACTGATGCCAAAAGTGAGATCGAGTTAAGCAAGGAGAGCTGGCCGGTGGAAAGATGCCAGATAGGAACCAAAATGGCAGTGACAGTTCCAATAATGAAAAGGTCATAGGCGTCTGTAAAAAACCCCATGCCTGCGGTGATTACAGTTGTCCAGTGCTTTCTATTCAGAGAAGCATCGTCCAAAGCCTGATAAAGGTGCGGCCCACTACCACCAGAACCACTGCCATTCGAAGACATTATTTAACTCCTTATCTGCACCGCACGTAGAAATTTCAAGCCGATGCAGTCATGATCTGATCACTTTTGAGGTTATGGCTCGAAGGTAAACAGAAGATTAACGGAGGTTTACCTAAAAGTGAATAAGTTGTTTTGGATAATTTTTGTTGGATCTCCGGCAGTAAATACAGGCAATACCGGTCTAGCCTGCAAAGCGCCTGGCATCCTGCGCGGCATATTTCGCAACTTCGGAATCGATTTTCGCTGCATTCTCGATTTTTGAAACCGTATCAGCGAGTAGGACAAACGGTATCGCGCATGTCATCTCCTGAGCTGACATCCCTGTTCTGGCCCGTGAGAGTGCGCAGCCGACACTCGCAGCCACCTTGAGTTGCTCTTTTGCGATGGCAACGATATGGCACTGGGGCTTTCCTTCGATCTGGACGTCTACTGCATCGGATATGATCATCATCTGCC
>JAKBSX010000309.1 GCA_021844725.1 Actinomycetes bacterium
GAGTTAGTGCCGCGATGAGATATTTTGAATCAAAGCTCGCTTCGTACAGATCAATGAGACCGTTTGCGAAGAACGCGTAGTCTTCGAGGAATCCCTTTCCCTTTGCTTCACCGTCTCTGTATCTTCAAAGTAGTTTCGTACATGTCTGATCTTTTTCCACCAACTCACTCAAGACGAATTCTGCGGCGCGTTCTGCTGAACGAAGGTATTCGTCCTTCCCAAGAACCTTGAATGCTTGCGAAAGGGCCGATATCATCAACCCATTCCAGCTCGTCAGGATCTTATCATCGGTTGGTGGCGCCGGTCTTCTTTTTCGGTATTCAAGCAGCATTTTCTTGGCAGACAACAATTCAGATTCTAGACGTTCAGCGGTCACATTCAACTCCTTTGTCAACATCGGAATTGAATTGGCCAAGGTGGGAATGGATCTGCCATCCTCAAAGTTTCCATCCTTCGTTATTCCGTAGTACTTGCACACTGCGGTTCGCTTCATTGCTGATGAGCTGAGTGCTTCATCGATCTGCTCCAAACTCCAAGCGTAGTAAGAGCCTTCACCTTCCGGGCTGTCCGCATCTTGGGCAGAAAAAAATCCGCCTTGAACAGAGGTCATCTCTCTATGAACCCAACTCAGTATGTCCTCCGCGACAAGAGAATATTCGATCTTTCTGGTAACAAGATAAGATTCTAGAAATGCAATCGTCAAAAGAGCATTGTCATAAAGCATCTTTTCGAAATGCGGAACGAACCACATTCTGTCAGTTGAGTACCTATGAAACCCCCCACCAAATTGGTCCCGGATCCCTCCGGAAGACAAGGCTTCCAGTGTCCGCTCAACCATTCTCAGAGCTAGTTTTGAATCTCTTGATACATGATATCGCAACAAGAAAAGAATGTATGACGGCATCGGAAATTTTGGCGAACTACCGAACCCTCCGTAATGCTCATCAAATGAACTAGCCAGTGAATCAAAGCAGTCGTTGACAATGGACTCGTCCAATTTTGATTCGTCCGCAAGTGGAGCCGAATAGATTGAATCCAGTGCATTCTTCATCTGGATTGCGGCATCCTCTAGGTTCTTTCGATCTGACTTCCAAGCGCTTGAAATATTATGAATTAGGGCAGAGAAACCTGGCAGTCCGTGTCGCGACGTGGGCGGGAAGTATGTTCCACCATAGAACGGCTCCAGCCTTGGAGTCAAAAAAACATTCAATGGCCATCCGCCGGAACCCGTTATACTCATCACTGATTTCATGTAGATCTCATCGACATCAGGTCTTTCTTCGCGATCCACTTTGATGCTTACGAAATTCTCATTCAGGATTGCTGCGACATCTCTATCTTCGAAAGTTTCCTTTTCCATTACATGACACCAGTGACATGATGAATAGCCAACACTGAGGAAGATTGGTTTGTCTTCGACCTTTGCCCTTTTTAATGCCTCTTCGCCCCACGGATACCAGTCGACAGGGTTGTAAGCATGTTGAAGCAAATACGGACTCTTCTCCCGAATCAATCTGTTCGGCCTGCGAACGTCAAAATCCGAGTCAGTATGATCGCTGCCTGTTGCCATTTTTCCTTCGCGTTTAATTTACTATAGGACTGTTTGGACTTTAACCTATCTAAGATGTCAAATGAGATTTCAGATGAAGATGACTGGCATCTTGTTGCACAAATGACAATGTCGCAAAACACAACTATATCTGAGTCAAATCGATAGCATTGTCCGTCATGCATAAGCGTGTTATTGTATATGGTATGCGAGATCTGTTCTTCCGGGCCAAGATTGAACAAGTATGCCGAAACCTCGAGGCTTCCTTGTCCAGCGCCAATAGCTTGCACGAATTGAAATCTTTGCTGGAATCCAATACCAATGCGCTAGTAGTTTTTGACATTGCTGGCACACGATCAGAACTTGATGATATTGTGAAGGCATGTTCGATTTCTGGAGCCGTAACTTTGGGGTACTACTCACACGTGGATGCAGAAGCGAGAGCTGCTGCGACCAACGCCAGAGTAGAGAATATCTCAACAAGGTCTAAACTGCAGGAAAAGCTATTGACCCTGATTCAGGAAAGATCCGAGCCAGAAATCGTCTGATGATATTTTTCTATGTTCCTTATTTCCCTCTCCTTCATTAATGGACCAATACTATCCAACCAAGATTCCCCCTGTTTAATCCGCCAAGCATCAAGGAAATCTTGCATTTGCTGATCATTTGTAGTATTGCTGGAAAATCGGAAAAAGAAAGGGCAATCAAACATAACAAGAAGTACTTCTTTGCCAGTTTCATCTGTTGCATCAAGTCGGTCAACTTCGGCTGCATGACAGAAAGGACAGAACAAAGTCAATTGTAGGCAGTTTTAGTTTTTGCGAGGAAATGTACAAAAGCGTTTTTCCAGAGTCTCGTGGCTAGTACTCATATCCAGAAGGGGCAATGCACGATTAGACTCGAGCTGGAGAGAGGAAGAGACAGACAATGTTGAATTCAGTTAGGTGTTGAATTTGCTCGAAAAGATGAAAACCATTACAAGCGACATTGCGGCTGGAGGAAAACGATCGCCGTGAGAGTAGCCATCAGTGAGACAGTCTCATTAATCGCCAATGGGTCGGGCAATTGCCAGCGACTGCTCCACAGAAGATCAATAACGCGCTTTTGCTTAGCTATCAAGTCAAGATTCAACATTTCCCACATCTGTTGGACTCCTCCAGAGTTTCGTTTCGCGTGTATCACAATTAGGAAGGCCAACAATTGAACGTATTGCTCTTGTGGTCGCTTGCGTTGACAATGACCTACGTCATCGCTTGGACGGTGAAGAAAGCAAGAGATGGAAAAGCCGCCATCGACGATGCTTACGCATTCTTCGTTCTAGTAATGATGGCAAGCATGTTCCTCGGAGCTATCATCTACTTATCGAACGCGACCACGACAGGATTCATTGAAGGAGTAGGACTAAACATGGCGGTAATGACTGTCGGCATACTTGTAGTGCTAAAGTACTGGACAACTGAACAGTCTGAGGACACAGAAATCGAAAAGATCCAATCTTCAGACGAGATTAGTTTGGAGCAGTCTGTTATCATTTCTAGTGCTTACGTGATTTACTTCGTGGTTTTCCTTGCGAGCATGACTGCGACTGGTCTGATCTACATAATTGACTCCAGTTCGTTCGGCATTGAACTCGCGCTGACATCTGGAATGATCATAATGACAGCAGGAGTCATTGCAATCTTGAGATATTCTTCGCAACATAGCAGAATGAATCCGTTGGCGCTTAGGGCGACTCAGTCCGGAAGGACTCCAGGCAAACAAATAGCAAATATATCTCTTGTGTTGCTAAACGAGTTCCTGATGGGCTGGGTCTTTCTCGAGGCTTCAGAATCTTCAACTGTTGCGTACGTGTTCACATTCTCAGGCATCTTGGAGTCATTCAGTCAGATAGTGAGCTCCTATTGGTTCATTTTCATCATGGTCTTCGAAATGTGCATAACGATCTTCATGTTTCGACGCGATATCCCGAAAAGTCTCACAGCTTTACTAGCGTTGCAGGCGGCGATCATGTTATTCTCTCCACCGGCAATTCATACCCAATTCTGGAGAGACAGCAGCGTTTACATTAGCAGCGGATTGATGACCGTGCTCTTCATTTACTTATACGAATACTTGTACCTTACAAGCAAATTTGTTGCCCCTGCAGTATGTACGACCCATGTGCTCTTGGAAATTTTTTTGGAATCGAGCCTGATGCCAGTAGTTGCGTCAGCCGCTTGAAAATCCAAAACGTTACGACCAAACTCCCTTACCAAATAGGAACCCGGAGTCCAGACGGGCATTGAAAAATGAAGATTGTCCGAGACTACATTCTTTATCTCCATCGTGATGTCAAAATAATGCGAAGCGGGGTTCCTAATTGAGACGATATAGCGAATCACGGTACCGACCTTGACTACTGTCTCGAGTATTCGGTATTTATGGAAAAATATCCGTGCTGAATTGACTCAAAGGATCATACGCTTCGCAATTTTCAAGCTTAGGTCTCCGCTCTTCCGGCGGCCCTATCTTGACGGCTCAGAACTGGGAGGGTTGTTGTCGATTTGTCATTGTTTACGCGAAATACTTTTCCAAACCAATTTCTGGCATCGTAGAAATATTCGTTATCGTATGGACAGGAAGAGACGCAGTCGCCAACTCCTATGCATTTGTGACTCTTAAATTCCCCCTTCGAAATGAATTTGCTCGGAAGGTCGGTTAACCCAACAGGGCAAGCCTTTGCGCAGTCTTTCGTCGCGCATGTCACGCACTGGTTGGGGTCTTTTACCTTCAACCTGAAGGCACCGAGCCTTCCAATCAATTGATTGAACAGACCCCAGTGACACATGCCAGTGGTTGCACAGCCATAGACTCCTATGAACGGCATGGCAAGGAAGACCACATACCAAAGAAAATCAAAATAGAAGATGTAGAGTAAAGAAGCAACATCAGTTCCGTAAGCCGTGATACTGATTAGGCCAATCGAGTTCAAGTACGAGATCAAGGATGCGCTAATCAAAGACACAATGACTAATGCAGAGACAGTCCTGTAGATGTTGTTCATTTTGCTCGTTAAGAGCTTCTTCCCTATTGTCGAAGTTCTGTTGAATACTTTGAGGGAATCCGGAAAAGTACCTTGATACATTAGAGATGCGGAGCAAAACAAAGAGCACACCTGTCTTCCTCCGAACAGAAAAGAGAGCACTCCGCTTAACACATAGGTGGCAGCTATGGCACCAATGACCGCCGGGGCAAGCGCACCGGAAGTTCCTATGCCCATGTTCCAACCGATTAACGGAATTCTGGGCAGTATTGAGTTGGAGAAAAAGAAGTACGGAAGGAAGATCGTATAAGCGAAGTATGCGACAACTACGAGGCCCAAACGAATCTTTGTTTCGAGCTCTCGTGTACGCATCGCTTTGAACAAGACGAGTGCGCCCATTT
>JAKBSX010000310.1 GCA_021844725.1 Actinomycetes bacterium
GTGTAGGCACCGCAGAAACCGACTCCCAAAAATGCCGTTAAAGCATCTGAAACACGGTAGTGGAGGGATAGACCCGTCAGAAATCCCAAGAGAAAAGATCCGGACATATTAATTAAATATGTCCCGAAAGGAAAAGCACTGCTTTTGATTTTGTAATCGCTTGCCGCAATATGAGCGGTGACTTTGGAGTCAGTCCACATTCTGATCGGAGCGCCGATCGCCCCTCCGATCAGTACCATAAGTATAATCAATTACTTTTCTTCCTTTCTCCACCCATACATAGGATCTATTACCTCTCTCCTGATGCTTTTCAAATCAAAAGTTCCATGCACAATCAACTAAAAGCAAGAGCGATTATCGCAAAACGAACACTCAGGAATCTTGATATGTAACGGCAGATACGTCCTCTTTTTCGTCATGAACCGTATCTTTGCCCTCTGTCAATACTAGGTCCAGCCTACATAAGAACCTTGCCGAATACATACCCACGACGGCAACCAACAATCCCCCCCAATAGACTGAGCAATAGGTATAAAACGGCAGTTTTATAGTCGTTGTATTTTATCAACAATGCGGCATCTACCATAAAAGTGGAAAAGGTAGTATAAGCACCGCAGAAACCAGTGGCAATTAAAGGCCTGATCAAAGCAGACCGCTGAAACTTTTCCAAAACAAGAACCATGACGAAGGCCAGTAAAAATGTACCTGTCATGTTAATCGTAAAAGTATTCCAGGGAAAACCGCTGTGAGCAACTGATATGACATTTCCCACCAGATACCTTGTGAGAGCTCCGATTGCTCCGGTGATCGCTACGATCAGATAGACAATTCGTTGCTGACGGATCGTCTTTGGCTTTTCGGGAGAACCTTCGCAAGCATCCGTATCAACATCTACCGGTAATTGGTTCCAGTCAGGTAGTTTGATATGTGTATTTAGATTACGTTTCGCATTTGACATCACTACCTACCTCGTTTAAATAATTTATTTCAGTTATTTTCGGTAGGCGCTATCAGTCAAATGACGGTTAAAGGCGAGCTCCATCGCCTGATGTAATACTAGTATATTATATCTAAATAATCCACTTGACTAATTCTCTGATGGTTTCATGCTTATTTGCTTTCTTCCTAAAGCGTTATGTCGTCATCATTAATATACTTACTATGCATAGATAGATACCTTGTCGTTCCCTATCCCTGCTAAACTATAATTATATCACCGGTTCCAGATTTTGGTGTTGAGAATTGTCGTTCCCCATCCCTGCTAAACTATAGACGGAAGGAAAAGAGAATGAAACTTCGTTTGGAATTGTCGTTCCCCATCCCTGCTAAACTATTGTACCGTCAGCTTTCGCCGGTCCCTCTGGTGACGTGGCTACCTGGGTAGCTGCAATTGGCACTATCTCTGCTGTTGTCGTGGCTCTTCTTCAGGTGGCAAGAGAACGTAAACTACGCCTGGATCGCGAGCGTAGCGAACGGAGCGAAAAACATCGCGCTCACGCAGAGTTGATAGCCGCATGGGTCGGTCCTCCTCAGGCAGTTCCCCACAATACAGAAACCCCATCCTACCACACTACTTCAAATTCCGACGCGGACTATCGAACGCCAATATATATCCACAATGGTTCCCTAGAGCCGATATATGAGATTGTGGTTGGCATTGTCTTTGTGCAGGGTGCGGCTCCACACAACTTAGAGAAAATGCTTGACGTGTTTACGGAACGGAGTCCGAGAGGTCCCCTCCCAGCCACGACCAGTGCGATTATTCCGCCTGGCACCTGGTGTCTTTGGCTCAGGGGCAAAGGCTGGACAGGGGTTATGGGAGGACGTGGTGGAGCAGACATTGCGTTTGTGGACCGAGGCGGAGTGAGCTGGGTTCGGCGAGCAATGGGTACGCTCGAGGAGCTGGACCAAAGACCACTAGCGCACTTCGCTCAACATAGACTCTACGGTCCCTACGAGTTTCAACTCCCCAAACAGATGTGATGGGTACCAGCTTGTGTAAGATCAGCCTAGAGAGGCCGGGCAGGGGCTTCCTTGCCACCTGCATCCTTCCATCTAGAATATGGAAACCTGGGGGGCATAGCCGGCTCTTACGATGGAGAGTTTCCCAATCATTAAGAGGTGCGACTGCACATTTCGCTCATTTCGGACACCGAATCCGGAGTTCTCGGACAGTCTCGGGTAGGCTGACGCCGAGACCATATAGCCTCGTGAATCCTGGCCAATAAATCACAGAACAAACACACTGGGCTGGGCGACGGCAAGACATACGGCACCGAGCCATAGGAGGTGGCCATGACATCCCTAGTACTCTATCGGTCTGTGCGTCACCGCTCTCGATTCGAACACTTCCACGTCCTCCCGCAACCCACATCACCTCAATAGATCTCCAAGTATGCGCATCGCGTCCCCTCTAACCAAAATGTTATGTAAACGCTGGTTCGAATAGGAACGAAGGCACCCATAACAACTCAAATCTTCCCCACATTCACAGCTACGAACAACATCCAGTCCAGCACGGGCCAGTTCAGTAAAATTCTCTGCAATTCTTTGAGCATGACCGGCCCCTCCCGGCACTGTATCAAAGAGTATTATTGATAACGAGAGCCTTAAGTCAGTAGAACGCGATACTCCAGAGACGTCACTTTGACTTATTCCAACAGCGTAGAGTCCAGCCATCAGTGCGTAGGTCACGCTCCATGCTTCACTGCTCGTCATCGACAACGGGAGTCGAAACTCAACGACATCCGTGAGGAACTGATGACCCAGATGTCTGTTAACTAACGTAGAAGAACATTGCTGATTAGACCTACGAGGGTGCTCATGTGGCAAATTGGCCGACCTTCTACCGGACCTATATACCGCCAACTCCGCATGACCACACGAACGACACACCATGAACCCCTTCTCGCCAGGTCCAGGGTTGATCACGGTAATCTCACCTTGCCGACTGAATCTAACCTCAACTGTTTGTTGACCGAGTCTTAGAGGCCTAAACTCCGGTGGACTGCCTGCATAATCACTAAAGTAATACTGGGAAAAGCCTGTCTTAGGAGGTCGAGCCTCACCTGGCTTATCGCTATTACGTTTACCGAGGAATCCGAAGATAGGCTCGACAAAACTGCGCTGACTCTCAATTTTACTACTTGCGCACACTTCACAAACGGATGCTTCGACTCCCAAACGCCCGGTTCGGAATGCACCACAATCACCACACCTAACCCAAACCGAGTCGGGAAGCGCGTAACCGGCTGGGATATGTAGACCGATCGACTCCCATATAGCCTTATCAGCGACAAGATGCGAGCCCGGAGCAAAATCAGTAAGTGCAAGACTCAGGTCGCGAGAGAGGTCAATGCGTGCGGCACCATGATCCCCCTGCCTCCATACGTCGAGTGACACTACATCGACCGGGAATCCGTACTTTGGCAATATGACTCGTTGTGCCAGGAAGTCTATCAATTTTCTATCTGCCAAGGTCTTGCGCTCCTTCAGTAAGGCTTTCTGATATTTCAAGACTTTCTCAACCTTGGAATACTGCCCGGCTTCCTTCTCCTTGCTATACAACAACTCAGCCCTCTCGATCTGATCATCGATGTCCTCGAAGTCCTGCCGCACCTCACCAACTGAGCGCTTCAACCACCCATGATTCTGGGCGATCTGACTTTCCTCAGTCAGTGCATCTACCCATGACCAATCTCGCACACCAAGACTTATCGCGAGATCCTGTGGAATTGTACGCAGGAGTGCGCTTAGAAGTTCCCCTGGATGAGACCGCAACCAATCGACAAAATCGTCTACGGGCGCTCGGCCATCTTGATCTCGCTGGACGAAGAATGACTCAACCGTTCGATGCCATGTACCACCCCGAGCCACATGATCTCTTTCAAAGGCGGCGAATGCAATCGCATGAAGGTGTCGTCTCGCAATCTGGGGATTCTGGAGGGAGATGATCGGAGTCGCAATATGACCATCGATCAGATCCAGTGGGTGATCGAAGTAATGACGGTCATGGTTACGACGCTGCGCATAGGTCACAACTAACGCGGGAGCACCTGACCGACGTCCAGCGCGCCCTGCACGTTGGACATAGTTTGCAGGCGAAGGTGGGACATTATGCAAAAGCACCGCCTGGACATCTCCAACGTCGATACCGAGCTCAAATGTGGTTGAGCAGCTAAGAACGTTGACATCACCCTCAATGAACTGCTCCTGCAGTTGTCCTGCATACTGAGACCCGAGCTGAGCCGTGTGTTCCTCAACGCGCATTCCGATTGGGTCCAGCGACGTGTAAAGTGTTCGATAATGGTCGTCAAGAGCCAGTGAATTTTCGACCTGCTCAAGCGTGCCGTCACATTGATATGTAGGACATACCGCCGAAATAGATCGCCACCATAGCTGGTGACAAACTGAACAGCAATACGGTCGACGGCTGGACGATGATGCCAAGAAACAGATTCGCTCGTGGTTGAGCCTAAACACAGTCCCATTTCTAGACTCGGTCTCTGCAGTTAGGACTTTAGCCCAAGCACCTCTAGGCTCGGCGAGCCATCTAGACCAGATATCGCTCAGCACCTCTTTGGCATCAGCTGAAATGCCGCGGCGCTTGAAAAGTTTCGTAAGATATTCCAAGCGTCGATTAGTACCTCGACTAGGTATCCAAGCGAGTACTCCACGACCTGAGTCGACAAGACGGATACTGGTCACCACATTCCTCGGGGAAAATACAGGGTCATTGATATCGACACTTTCCGGGATCGAAACTGCCGCCTGCGTCCTGACTATGTCAAACATCACTCTTGCAAGATCGAGTGATTCCGTCTCTGAAAATCCTAGTTCCCGCAGAGGTCCGGGAACGACCACTGCCGATGGAATCGCAACCGTTATCTCCGCCAAACCCACACCGTCGAGACTTTGACGCCTATCCACTGCCAATATCTCTCGACGGTGTG
>JAKBSX010000311.1 GCA_021844725.1 Actinomycetes bacterium
AGAATGAATTTGATTAAGTCTCAGCAACTCAACTGGTCTGCCACAAATATCTGTCAGAACCCTGGAAATATCACCACTTTCCACCAGCTCCCTGGCGTCCCCGTCATCGGAAGAAGTGAAATACACTTCAAAGCCTTCGTCGAACTTATGCAGCAACTGCAAGACAAACTCCTAATAAAAACCTGACCAGGACTTCAGTTTTTCGAAATTAGCGTAAAAATGCAGGGAGATCGAAATCGTCATCATCGTCGTCGCTGCTGCTGCCTACGGCCGGTTCCTCCGTTGAAGCAAGCTTGGATGTCTGACCAGCAACCTCTGATAGATCTGATCCAATCACTTCACCCCTTGATCTTGCGGTTCTGAACTTGGGGACAGATGAATTTGAGAGCTCCCTATTCTTCCAATCGTCAAAGCCTGCAGCGATGACAGTAACCCGCACTTCATCACCCATTGACTCATCTATCACCGATCCAAAAATTATGTTTGCGTCAGGATCAGCAGCATTATGAATGACCTGAGCCGCTTCCTGGACCTCAAACAGGCCGAGATCGGAACCACCGGCAATATTCAGTAGAATTCCCCTCGCGCCCTCGATTGAGGCTTCTAACAATGGAGAGGTGATTGCGTGACGTGCTGCAGTGAGAGCCCTATTCTCCCCTGAAGCCGTGCCGATACCCATAATCGCACTTCCCGCATTAGACATGATCATCTTCACATCAGCAAAATCAGTATTTATGATTCCAGGGGTGGTAATCAAATCAGTGATGCCTTGCACCCCTTGAAGGAGTACTTCATCAGCAATCTTAAAAGCATTAAGCATCGAGGTTTTCTCGTTGGCAATTGTAAGCAACCGGTCATTCGGGATAATAATCAAGGTGTCAACGTGCTCTTTAAGTTTCATTACCCCATTCTCTGCCTGAAGGGCGCGCCTTCTTCCCTCAAAAGAAAATGGTCTGGTTACTACCCCTATTGACAATGCACCTTGGCTTTTTGCTAATTCAGCTATCAGTGGTGCTGCCCCGGTTCCGGTGCCGCCCCCCTCTCCGGCGGTAATAAACACCATGTCGGCACCTTTGAGTGCCTCTACAATTTCTTCCCTATGCTCCTCGGCCGCGAGACGACCCACATCTGGATCACTTCCCGCACCAAGACCGCGAGTCAAACTTCTGCCTATATCAAGTTGGACATCTGCGTCACTCATCAGTAAAGCCTGAGCATCCGTATTTACCGCTATAAACTCTACGCCCTTTAGTCCAGCGTCAATCATACGATTGACTGCGTTACAACCTCCTCCCCCTACTCCCACTACCTTTATTACGGCAATATAATTCTGCGAGTCGCCGGACATCTACGGAACCGCCTCCCAAATTTAACTAATTAACAAAACGTATACAACTCAGTGAAACCGAGTACCTCTAAAAAATCCCTTGATCCGCCTATTGACACAACCCTATTAGTAGAGCCTAACTAAAGGCTCAAAATGAGTCCACAAGACAAAGCTGAATTCAATCAATAACTTACGAAGAAGCTAGTCTCTCAAGCCTGTTAATTTCCACAAAAAAGTCTCAAGAAATACTTTAGGGTTGAATAAGCAAGTTATGAAACCCGCACTTCAGGATCGCATTTTGAACGCGCTCAGGCATCAAATTATTGACCATCGCAGATCAGGTAATACCCTCTGCGGCAAGAACCGCTTTCCAAAGTGTAAAAGCTACCAATTCGACAGTACCGGCTCGGCTGGAACCCTGACGTCGATAGTCGAATATCCCGCAATTGATGCCTGCTTCAAAATCAATCCAAGCGAGCGGATCTTCTGATCAAGCAGACTTGTACTCCCAAATCTCACGGCGACTCCACTACGCAAAAGACCGTCGATTCCACCGTTCGAAGATAACGCCAGTTCTGTTATTTGGCTAAAATGTGACGATCGCAACGCTGAGGCAACCACAAGGAGCGGCCTATACTTGGCGGAGATAAATGACCCAACCGGAACGGACTGGAAGGTACAGCCAGCTTGAGATTTAAGTTGTTTTGACGACGAGATATTCGAACTCCAACAAAGCCGAATCCAGTTCCCAGACAATGCCGAGCTCTGTTGAGCCAGTACTCTGCCGGTCGAATCAACCAATAGGTCTGTGGTGGCAGATTCAGCTATCACCACTAATGGGAAACGCCCAGTCACAGAGATATTGAGTGTGGAAGGCCAATTTTTGTGCACGGTCACTGCGGCATTCCACGGCATCGACTCTAAACGCTTGGCTACAACCTTTGGATCAATCTCCGTCAGAGGGGTGCCTAAAACGACTCCGCTGCTTGAAATTATCGAACCTTTTGAATAATGGGTACTACCGTAAACATTGATGGTCTGAACCGAAAAAATGGAGGTGCGTAATAGAAAGTGAAGCCCCAACAGTAAAACAAACGTCAGAATTATCGTCACGATGGCATAAAGCCGTTTCCTGCCCGAGGATCTGAATACTTTATTTCGTCTTTCTCGAATCCTGGGATCGATTTTAGGCACTTTCATTTTATCATCTACTGCAGTCATCAAATCCTCCGAGAGACCCCGTCCTTTAGGGCGGAGTGGGTGACATGAAATCAGATTTCCCCACACAAATATCTGACCCGATCTGAGTCGAAACCAAGCATTTTAATTTCGGTCCTTAGACGGATACCAAGCTTTTTCTCCACATCTTGCTGAACTAGCCAAATCAATTCAAAAACGTCATCGGCGGAACCTCCCTTGTCTGCCTGGATAAAGTTTGCGTGCCTGGTTGAAACCTCAGCAGAACCGATCCTCATCCCTTTTAAGCCAATACTTTCAATAAGTCGGGCAGCATGATCCTGATCAGGGTTTATAAAGACCGAACCTGCATTTTGACCTCCCGGCTGATTCTCCCTTCGCCAGGCAACAATTTCCGATATCGCATGTTTCGAAGCAGACGGATCACCTTCGAGGAGTTCAAAAGACGCCGATACCACCACATCAGAATCAGACAGATTCGAACTCCTGTAATCGAACTCAAGCTCTTTAGCTCCATGTGTCATAAGTTGGTAGCTATCACCAACCTTGCGAAATACCGAAGCACTCTTTAGCCAGCTCGATGTATCGGAACCATGTCCCCCGGCATTCATCTTCACCGCCCCTCCCACGGTTCCCGGAATGCCAACAGACCATTCCATGCCAGCCAGACCCTGACCGGCCAACTGGCGAGCCGCTATCGGCAAAGATACAGCCGATCCGAGGGTTACCTCTAGTCCAGATACGGCAATTTCTTGGAACTCACCTTTCAAAACCACAACTATTCCATGCCATCCACGTTCTGATACCAATGTGTTGGAACCATTTCCGAGAACAAAAATCGCATTATCTTTCACCAAATCCAATAGACGTTCCAAAGTATCAATATCATCGCAGGATACTTCTGCGGCTGAACGTCCTCCCACCCTATAGGTTGTCTTGGCGCCAAAATCAGCATTTAGAATGACTGAAATTTCAGGAAGCTCGCTGATCCACGAGAAGATGGAATAATCCTTGCCAACATCCTTCATCTGGCCTCGTCCTCCTCAGTTATTTCACTGAAAAGGGTTGTCAAGTCCCCCGCCCCAAGCGTTAAACAAATGTCTCCATCATGAAGCATCGCTTTTACTAGCGGCACTAATTTATTCCTGTGCGGTACATAATGAGCGTCGATATCGGGACGAATCTCCCTGAGACGGTTAAATATCAACTCACCAGTCACTCCAGGAACTGGACTCTCGCCGGCAGGATAAATGTCAGTCACGATCACCGCATCGGCCCCGGTTAGCGAACTAGCAAATTCATTGTAAAGCGATGCAGTTCTGCCATAGCGATGTGGCTGAAACACAACTACGACCCGACTGTATTTTTGACCCCTGGCTGTGTTGATTACAACCTCAATCTCACCTGGCAGGTGGGCATAATCATCCACTAAAACCGCACCATTGAACTGACCTCTATACTGATACCGTCTAGCTACCCCCGCAAACAGAGACAGCGCACTAATTGCCTGCTCCAGATCAGCACCCAGCTCATTCGCCATCGCAAGTACTGCAGTAGCATTAAGCACATTGTGCAGTCCCGGAACCGCCAGCGAAACCTCTTTGACGGCAAAACTTTGATGGGATACACGAAAAGAAGTCAGCTGCCGATCTGCCGTTACATCAGTTATTTTATAATCTGCAATATCACTGAAACCATAGCTGCTGACTCCACCAATCTCTAGCAACAAACTGGCATCAGGAGAATCAGCACATACTATCCTCACTCCGCTTACTCCCAAAACGAAGTTTCTAAAAGCATCTTTCAGGGCGGAATACTCCCCGTAATATTCCAAGTGATCTGGTTCGACATTGGTGACGATTACGTGATCGCAGCCTAAATGCAAAAACGTCCCGTCAGATTCATCTGCCTCAATAACCAGCTCTGGACCATCATCCCATATCGCGTTGGTTCCAATTTCATTCAATTCGCCACCAACAATGAACGATGGTCGCCTCTGCGCTCTGACCAAAGCCAATGCCAGCATCGACGTAGTGGTAGTCTTACCATGAGTGCCGGCAACTCCAATTACAGACTTGTCGGCAATGATCAACGGAAGCAGTTCCGAACGCGTGACCACTTCAATACCATGTTCAACCGCCCACCTGATCTCAGGATTGGAGTTAGGAATTGCCGACGAGATTGCAACCATGTCGGCATCGCCCACAAAGGAAGAATCATGTCCCACAAACAACTCAACACCATAAGAACGCAGACGCTCAAAGGCTACTGAAGGCTTTAGATCAGACCCGGACACCTGGTACCCCTGCTGTGTCAATACCACAGCTATTGCTGACATTCCCGCCCCACCAATACCGACGATGTGAATCTTTCTCACTTGACCCCATCCCTGCACTTTCAACGCCCTCCTTCGATTAGTTGAAACA
>JAKBSX010000312.1 GCA_021844725.1 Actinomycetes bacterium
ATCTGGCTGTGACGATGCCATTAGCCTTTCTAACCCCTTCCAAGACACCCTGTGGGTCGTAACAATCAACGATCCTTGCATCTCTGGCGGCCAACGTAATTGACTCCGAGACATTCCCCTGTAAGTCTACCGCACGGTAATATGGCAATGGTTCTCCGGTTTGAATCTCAATATTCACTTTTGCGGTTTCATGAGCCCAAATTTGCACAACGCTGCAACCCGCGCTTGGCAACAATTTCCATCTCCGAGTTGGCTTCCCGTCTATCAATACCTCATTCACTTCGCGGGTCTCAACTGGTATGCGCAGATCGAGCCTTGCTGCCCTAGCTAGTTGTACATGATACCTTATAGACGGCCCATTTTTGTCAAACTTTATCCTCACGTCCGGCAGTTCAATTGACGCGTGGGTCCAGGCCGGGGGAAATTCAGGATCAATATTCACTACTTTGTCCGGATAATCGGGGTTATAACCAAACAGTCCCTGGACCAAAACGCGTGCAAACATATCCGCACAATCGCCGAAGTCTGTTCCGCCAACAGGAGTACCAAAATTACCTGGAACACTTTCACCAAAAGCCGTTTTCATGAAGGTGCCGCGCATGATATCCCAGGCGTTATCGGGCAACCCTGCCTGGAAGTAGGCTAATGCCAGAGCATAATTATCACCGGGGTATAGTTCACGTACTGACCATTTGGGAGGTACCCAATTAGAACTCCAGACCATACGACCGCCTGAAGGCAGAGTATCGTTCTGCAGGGCCCATTGAGTATAGTAGAGCGATTCGATAGCCTGTAAACGAGAAGTTAAGCCGACATCGATGGGGAGAAATATGCTATATAGCCATGGGTCTTCATGCAAACGTTCATGCCCCCCCTGCTCACGATAAGCGCCGGAATACCCTTTGCTCTTTATCCAGAGCTTTGCAAAGAATCCTCTCCTAATCTTCTTCATCATTCGGCTGTGATATTCTGCTGCCGATGAATCCCCATCCAGGCGGGCCATGTCACGAGCAGCCCTCTGCGCATCATAAGCATATGACGTCTCTTCAGCTGTCCCACCTCCATTGTACCATTGTGAATCAGTGGGCCAGGTGTTGATGTAGCTATCATATACCCCCGTGTTATCGGGATCAAAACATCTTCGTTCCCACGCCAGATCCAGATCGAGAGCAGGGCGCAGTATCTTTTCGAAGTTAGGGTCACCAGTGAAGCGCCACTCCTTTATCATCTGGTTGAAAAACTGAGTCTGCATATTGTAGATGGCTTGGTCTTTGTCAATATGACCAACACCATAGAATATCGATGATG
The DNA here is from genome assembly GCA_021844725.1 of Actinomycetes bacterium. The sequence continues at coordinate 1,309 of JAKBSX010000312.1, forward strand.
GTGCCTGTATGGTCAACAACAGGCTTGAGTCGGCTTCAGCTTTTGTCTTGTTTGATTTCTTTACCTGATACTTGAAGAAATATCTAGCTTCGGTCTGTACCCGCTTATGCCACCCCAACATGATCGGCCCGAAGGTGGTTCTCCAACCGAGATAAGGAGAATTCCATTGCATTGGACCATGAACAAATACAGGGGGATACCATCTACCATCAACAGCCGCGACTATATCCTGGGCCAGTGCATTTAGATTGTGGTCTGGCGTGTTTATTTTAAGTCGCTTTTGAAATTCATTGTCTCGATCTTCGCCGTCAGAGAAAGCTTTTTCAGGGTTTGTTTCGCTGTTTAGAACCTGTGGGCCGGAACCAGTTAAAGATTTCACAGCCCAATAAACCTCTTTCCCGTTCTTCAACTCCATAATGCCTTTAACTATGGGCATTCTTTCAGGCATTGATTTCGTAAGTGTAGGAAGTTCTTTCCAGACTGAGGCATCGCCTACGCCCAGGTTAGAACTTCCAGTACTATATCCGATAATACCTGTTTCCGGATTTGATGTAGAATCGGGAAGGGTAATCAAGAATTTACTATTATCTATTCTAACGCTATTATTACTACAATCATTAGGAGTGAAACCCCATGTTAAAATTTTCGGATGGACCAAAGCATCATAATGCCAATTAAGCCCTAGCTGATCCCTCTTATAAGGCTGAATTCCTCCGTAGACCCAGACCAGTCTATCTCCCTCTTGGGCTCCCTCGACTTTCATTCGCAGTGCCATTCCTATAGTGCTATCCATAGGCAGTGCATCTAATCTAATTGCTAGGCCAGGGAATGATGTATCAGATAGTTCCCATGTCATTCGCCCAGAGCGGTAGATCGAAGTAATGTGACTGAAATCCTGCAGCCATTTACCCCTGCTGTCACGAACTATGGCAGCCATAAATGTTCCTAATAGGAAGTTCCCGTGCGCAAAACGTATTAGCGGCTTGTCTCCGGCTAGGACAAAAGCATCTGTATTATCAACATATAACGGGCGGTTGTTGTACCGGTTAATGTTATGTCCGACGATGGCACCGTTCTCGGCGTGGTAACGGATAGTGTCTCCTGAGGAAGCCTGCACGATTGTTGATGCATTAAGCGATAGGATAATCAGAGCAATCAAACCAGGAGCGACTTGCTCGTGGATGATCTTTCCCCTTTTTACTAATTGATTTTGCGCCTTCAAGTGCGTGTATCTCCTTTCATGACATCACAGCCATAGAGTAGTCTAATTGCTTTCTTCGAGCCAACTTCAATCAAGACCTTCTTCAACCGAGCAGGCCAAATATCAGGATGACAGTCATCCCCCGGCGCCACGGACATCAGAGCTACCGGCTGCTCTACAAATGAATCAAGTGGAAAAACCTAGAAGGTGGCGTCAAGTAGAGGAGGCAAAGCCAGTCGGCCGCAGCGCGACAGTCGCCTTGCGTGCTTGCACTTGGGAAGTTGCCGTCCGCAATTACTATTCCATCGCCATGTCCCGTCCCCATCAATACTTTCAACATCTGTGGGGAAGAGTATGTTGGAAATTCCCTTTAGCATCCTATTCCTATCTTCTCACCGTGAAATGGTAACTCCCCGAGCCCACCTCTAGAACGACGAACCCGTCTTTTGTCCCCTGCAGTCGAATTTCCTTTCGCGTGGCTATTTTCTTTCCACTTTCAAGGACCGAACTGACATTGGATGAGGGGACAAAAACCGTTGCCCACGTATTAGGCGGTATCTGCACATCGAGTTCAAGAGTTCCGTTTCGCTTTCTCCAATACGAACCGACTTCACCGTAATAGGTTTGAAGAGTCGCCCGAGCGTAAGTGAGACCATTCCCAACATAGGGTCTTATCCTGATATGCTTGTAGCCCGGACCATCCGAGTAAGTATCCAATCCAGCAACATCTCTATACAGCCAATCCCCCACCGATCCGGTCATCACTGGCAGATCAAAGGAGTTCATCACCGGGGTCTGAAAAGTTGAATCCGGTTTGATGGTATCCCATCGTTCCCATAAACTCGTAGCACCCATAGTCACAGGATACAGCCACGATGGATAGGATTTCTGAAGCAACAACTTGTATGCAGTGTCCGCGTATCCGAATCGCGTCAGCGCGGAACTCAAGTATTGAGCCCCTAATTCTCCCGTGGTTAAGTGATCGTGGTAGCTCGTGATATTTTCTACCAGCCTTCGCGCCGCCTCCTTCCGCAAGCTGTCCGGAAGCATGTTAAATTGAAGCGCTAACGTGTAAGCAGTCTGAGTTCCTGAGACCAGCAAACCGGCAGGCGTAACAAACTCATGTAGGAACGCTTCCTTTATTTTCTTCAACAATAGAGAATATCTTCTCACGTCCCGTTCTTTACCTAGCACTTTTGCGGCATCCAGCAGCAGTTGAACAGAATGACTGTAATAGCATTGCGCAATCAAACAGTGGTTGGTGAATGCTGGAGGGCCCCAGCCAGTCCAGCTGGGAACGGCGCCCCTGTAAAACAACCAATCTCCGTAATTCCACCAGGGAAGACCAACGTTCCAAAGGTCGTCTTTGCTATGCGCTTCGATGTAGTTCACCCACGCTTTCATACTTGGGTACTGATTTTTAAGAAGCCTCTTGTCACCGTAAGCCAAATACATATTCCACGGCAGAATGGTGGCTACATCGCCCCATCCAGGAATGCCACCATCCGGATTCCCAATATTCGGGATTAGCAATGGAACTTTACCATCCGGAAACTGATCAATACTTAAGTCTGTAAGCCAACTCGCAAAGAAGTTATTAACTCCCATATTGAAAGCCGCGATGCGTGAAAAATGGTAAGCATCATCCCACCCAAGTCTTTCATCCCGATCGTTACAGGCTGTCGGTATTCCGAAATAGTTCCCTTTTTCCGTCCACTGGATATTTTCCTGGAGCTTGTTTACCAGTGAATCAGAGCAGCTGAACTCACCCGTCTGCTTCAGGTTAGAGTAAAGCGCCACTGCGGTAAAGTTGTCGGCTCTAATCGGTCCCGGATACCCCTCGACCTTGATGTACCTAAACCCCTGATAGGTGAACTGAGGTTCAAAAGTCTCCTCTCCTCTCCCGTCTAGTACATAAATGTCCTCTTTTGTGCCCCAAAGGTTCGCGGTATAGAAATTTCCCTCTTTGTCTAGTACATCGGCGTACAATATCTTCACCGTATCACCAGCATCCCCTTTAACCCTGAAACACACCCACCCCGTTAGCATTTGACCAAAATCAATTACATGCTCTCCCTTTGGGGTGGTGAGTATCCGTACTGGTTTGAAAGTTTCATGCCCTGTAATAGGCTCACTGTATGTTCCTATCAGCCTCACGTTGATGGAATCCCTTACTTCCACGCCGCTCCATCCCAAGTCATCATACGCTGAAGTTTTCCAACCTCTCTTATCTTTCCTTGCATCAAAAACTCCTCCATCAAAGATATCCGAGCTCCTTACCTCCCCAGTCGAACATTTCCACGAACTATCCGAAATGATCATGCCTCTTGTTCCGTCGGCGTAATGTATCTCAAGCTGAAATAAGAGCGCCAGCTTCTTATCCTTGCCGAGGTAGAACCTCTTGTACCAACCATCACCCAGAATCACGCCGAT
>JAKBSX010000313.1 GCA_021844725.1 Actinomycetes bacterium
CGATGCCGATCAGAAGATGGTAAGGATTGAGCATCTTCTGCGTCCAAAGCAGACAGTTGTTTGCCAGGTCACCAAAAATCCTATAGGCACCAAAGGTGCCCGATTGACTCAGGAAGTTTCACTTCCGGGTCGGTTTTTGGTCTTGATTCCTAATTCGGATAGTTATGGCATCTCGAAAAGATTGCCTGATGACGAGCGTAAGAGACTGCGGAGGATCCTCGAAGATATTAAGCCTGATGGATTTGGGATGATTGTAAGAACAGCAGCTGAGGGCGCCACTGCAGACGAGCTTAAGCGTGATACTGACCATCTAGTTGGTATGTGGGAACGCATTGAAGAAAGAGCCAGAGTGGCTCACGCTCCGGCCCTGCTTTATCAAGAGCCACAGGTGGCAGTAAGGGTGATTCGAGAGGAATTCAACAGGAACTATCGTGGGGTCATTATTGACGATAAGGACCTTTACGATGAAGTCTCCCTTTATGTGTCATCAATTTCGCCTGAGTTGGCTGACCGGGTGGAGTTTTATGACAAGGAGAGACGAGCGCTTCCTCTGTTTGAACAGTTTCACGTTCATGAACAATTACACAAGGCACTTGGTCGCAAGGTTTGGCTGCCATCAGGAGGCTCTCTAATCATTGATAGAGCAGAAGCCCTCACGGTGATTGATGTCAACACAGGCAAAAATGTAGGTTCTCATTCACTTGAAGAGACGATTCATAGGAACAATCTCGAAGCAGTCGAGGAGATTGCCCGCCAACTCAGGTTGAGAGACATAGGTGGAATTATCGTCATCGACTTGATAGATATGTTGATCAGATCGAATCAAGAGGACGTTATGCGTGCCTTTAAAGAAGCATTAGCCCGGGATAAAACCAAGACCCAGGTCTTCGATATGTCTGAGTTGGGACTGGTTGAAATGACCCGACAGAGGGTTTCAGAGGGTTTGGTGGAGTCTTTTTCGACTGTTTGTCCAACTTGTGAAGGAAGAGGGCTAATTTTTGACCCGTCTCTGCTTTAGAACAGGTACACTGTTACACCTATGTATGCGGTGATCACAACAGGTGGTAAGCAAGAAAAAGTTTCACAGGGGCAGGTTCTTAACGTTGAACTCCTCAATGTCGATGAAGGTAGCGATGTTACCTTCAAGCCGATTCTTATCGTCGACGGCGAGAGTGTCATAACTGAGGGTGACCTTGATGATGCGTCAGTGACTGGAAAGGTCCTTAGCACGGCTAAGGGGCCTAAGGTAGTTGGTTTCAAGTATCGATCCAAGTCAAGGTATCGTCGTAAATGGGGCCATCGTCAAAAGTATTCGGTAGTCGAGATTACTGGTATTTCCAAGTAACAGTTATTCAGCTCGACGTTTTGAACAGGGTCGAATGTGCAGCTCCAAGGAGAATTATAAATGTCAAAGACTAAAGGTGGAGGATCCACCAGGAACGGTCGTGACTCCCAGGCGCAAAGGCTGGGTGTCAAGATGTACGACGGGATGACCGCCAAGGCTGGAGCTATTTTGGTGCGCCAGCGTGGCACTAAGTTTCACCCCGGCATCAATGTGGGCAAGGGTGGAGACGACACCCTTTTCGCTACAGCTGAAGGTAAGGTCAAGTTCGGTGACCGTAAGGGACGCAGGGTTGTAGACGTTCTCAGCGAAAGCGTTGCTCAGTAATACTCAAACGAAATGGGCCGTTGTAATATCGGCGATTTCAGACCTCGGAGCGCCAACTAAACGGCGATACCGAGGTCTTTAGTTTTTTATGAGGTTGTATGTCGAGTTTTGTAGATAGCGCACAGATTCATGTCAAGGCCGGTGACGGGGGAGCTGGTTCCACCTCATTTCGTCGGGAAGCCCATGTTGACAAGGGTGGACCGGACGGTGGTGACGGTGGCCACGGTGGCGACGTATGGCTGCTCGCGTCTCATAACGTAACTTCTCTGTTCAGTTTCAAAGACCATCCTCATCGTGAGGCCGAAAATGGTACTCATGGATCTGGCAAGAAAAAGCATGGTGCCTCAGGCAAAAGCCTCGTTGTTGAGGTGCCGGTAGGAACAGTAGTAAAAGATTTAGAAGGCAATACCGTCGTCGATCTTGATCAATCGGGCATGAAGTGGCTGGCTGGCAAAGGGGGCCAAGGTGGCCGAGGAAACGCCCGGTTTCTTTCCAACTCAAGGAGAGCGCCCAACTTTTCTGAGCAAGGTGAGGTTGGCCAGGAGATGTGGTACAACCTTGAGCTGAAGCTTGCAGCTGATGTAGCCATTATTGGTTTTCCCAATGTGGGTAAATCCACATTGATTTCAATGATATCCGCCGCCAAGCCAAAGATAGCTGACTATCCTTTCACAACGCTTGTCCCCAACCTGGGGGTGGTACACCTCGGCGACGATTACGAGTTTTCAGATTTCATAGTGGCTGATATTCCTGGACTGATAGAGGGTGCCAGTCAGGGTAAAGGTCTGGGGCATGAGTTTCTTCGCCATATTGAAAGGGCGGAAGCTTTACTAGTCCTGATCGATCTCTCAGATCAAGCATTGATTGATCCGGCAACACAACTTGAAGTCCTGATTAGAGAGATCACTGCGTATATGCCAGAGCTTGCAGAACGGCCAAGGTTGGTGGTTGGCTCAAAGATCGATGCAACTTCCACCTCCAAAGTAGATCAATTTTTATCTGATGGGTTGTTGGACTTGGCAGTCTCTTCTACCACTAATCAGGGAATCAAGGAGCTCGTCAATCGGCTTTATCTAATGGTTAAGGATGCAAAAAGCTCGGTACCGACTCCAAACGATGAGATAGTGATCCATAGACCAACAGCGAGCGGTTTTGACTTAATCAGGGACCCGGATGGAGTTGTCAGGGTTATTGGAAGGGCGGCAGAAAGATCTGTTGCTCTTTCAAACATCGGTTCGCCAGAGGCTTTAGATTATATTCAAGCCAGATTAACCAAACTGGGAGTCAACAGGGCTTTACGGCGGATGGGAGTGCGGGAAGGTGACGAGGTCAGAATCGGAGCATTCAGCTTTGATTATCAGCATGATGAATAAGGAGCCGGGGTGCGGATAGTTGTCAAGCTTGGTTCTTCGTCTGTCACCGAGCCTGATGGCTCGATTTCACATCTCACTTTAGATCGAATCTCATCTCAAATTGCAGAACTTGCTAAAGAAGGAAATTGGGTAGTACTGGTTAGCTCCGGAGCAATAGCTGCAGGGCTAAATACTCTTGGTATCACCGAGAAGCGTCCTAGTGACCTCAGCATTCTCCAGGCCATATCTGCGGTTGGCCAATCGAGATTGATGGCAGCATATAACCAGGCGCTTAGCAACTATGGCATGGTTGCCGGACAGGTACTTTTGACACCTCTCGACTTTGTCAATCGGCAGCAGTATCTTCATGCCCGTCAAACGCTCCAGAAGCTGAACGAGCTGGGTGTGATAGCAATTATAAATGAGAATGACGCGGTAGCCGACGATGAAATTCGCTTTGGTGACAATGACCGGATTGCGGCATTGGTGGCGAATTTGATAGCTGCTGACTTGTTGGTGCTTCTAACCGACCAGGATGGTGTATACACTTCAGATCCCCGTCTAAATTCAGCAGCTTCTCTTTTAGAGGAAATTGATGAAGTCTCAGAAGTGCTAAGGACGGCAGCCGGAGGAGCTGGCACAGAACGTGGCTCGGGTGGTATGGCATCCAAGCTTCAGGCTGCTTCGATCGCTTCCTGGTCTGGTATAGATGTGGTGATAGCAAGCTCATCTCGCCAGTCAGTGCTTATTGAGGCACTGACAAGGAAGCCGGGAATCGGTACCTATATTAACAAGAGGGAGGCTCGGCTGACCGCCAGGAAGCTCTGGATTGCTTTTGCTAATCCTCCAGTAGGAAAGGTATTTGTAGATGATGGGGCCAGGCGGGCGATTGTTTTAGGTTCTAAGTCACTCCTAAGCGTAGGTATCTCATCTCTTGAAGGGACATTCTACGAAGATGATGCTGTGGAGATCTGCGATTTATCTGGAGTAGTAATTGCCAGGGGCCTGGTCCGGGTCTCCTCGGAGGATCTAAGCTTGTTAATTGAATCGCGCCAAGATGAAAAACAGGCTCCTGCGAGTATTGTGATCCATCGAGATGACTTAGTGGTGTTGGTGTAATGGCCAAAGGCTGCATTGAGCCGCCGGGGTAAAAGTAGGTAAACAGATGTCTAACGAAAACGTAGCTTACCAAGCTGACTCATTATTGGTTCAAGCAGCCAAGGTAAAGCAGGCCTCCAAAGCTATGGCATTAGCTTCCACTGCTCAAAAGAACGAAGCGCTTCTTCAGAGCGCAGACTTATTGGTAGGGAACTCTGAGTTAATTTTGGCGGCTAATGCTAGCGATGTTGAAAATGCCAAGGAATCAGGGACGTCAGCCACAGTTATTGATCGTCTTCTTCTTAATTCTTCCCGAATTATGTCAATGGCCAAAGGTTTGCGTGACGTTGCCTTGCTTGGGGACCCAGTCGGCGAGGTGAGCGAAGGTTGGGTAAGGCCAAACGGACTTCAGATCGAAAAGGTCAGGGTGCCGTTAGGCGTGGTCGGGATAATCTATGAAAATCGCCCCAATGTGACTTCGGATGCAGCTGCCCTTTGCATCAAAAGTGGTAACAGCGCCTTTTTGAGAGGTTCATCTGCAGCTATAAATTCAAATCTTAGAATTGCTGAGCTTCTTTCCAGTGGGCTTGAAAAGGCAGGTCTTCCCAGGGATGCCGTGACTCTGGTCACTGATACCGCTCGGGAGTCTGCGGTGGAGTTTATGAGACTTCGAGGCTATATCGATTGTCTAATTCCGAGGGGAGGGCCATCGCTGATATCTGCGATAGTGGAAAACGCCACTGTTCCCTATGTGATAGATGGCGACGGCAACTGTCATATCTATGTGGACCAGTCGGCGGATTTGGGCCAG